>NZ_JAYGID010000010.1:0-40789 GCF_034931685.1 Synechococcus sp. CCY9202 | reverse complement strand
GGGAAACGGGCCTGCCCACCCCTTGCAACGTCAGCTGTGGAGCCGATCGACTGAGGTGCGCGGCCCACCCCGGCTACGCCGGGGTGGGAATGCCGGGGGATTTACACCACTGCAGGGGACGCAGGCAACCGGGCCCACTAGCATTTTTGCACTCCTTGGACACGGCGCATGTAATTGCGAGACCTGAATCAAGATCGCCAAATACTACTCTTGACTGCTTGGCAAGAGCTGCATTAAAGAACTTTCCGATCTTCTCTACACATGCAATGTTGAAGGAAACTGGCTTTTCTCGCTCCTTTAGCTCACTTCCACTTGGGGTGGCTTCGCTTTGATCGTCGCCGCCTAGCTCTTCTGGGGTTTCCTCCAAAATATCTTCTGCTGTCGAAAAGACAAGATCAATGATCTCATCTACTCGAGTGTATTCTCGAGGAATGAGAACTTCGCGTATCCTGGCCTCAACGGAAGGACTATCAAGATCCTGGCGAATCTTCATTAAACTCAAGAGAGCGTCAATGGATATAAGACGTACATCCCAAGCATAGCGAGAGCCACGAATCTGGGCCTCAAGCTCTCCAGTGTCTTCGCGACCCACAATGATTAGTATTGAGGACTGATCTTCGGTTATTCGACCCGTCTTGATGAGCCGCCTGCGATACGTCGCGACAGTTTCTACTGGGAGACGATATGCATCAGTCGTCTTGACCTCGGCAACTATGGAATGATTGTTCGGCGCAGTCCAGATGCCATCATGCCCAATATCACTTTTGGTTCCTCGATACCGACCCGGTTCAACCTTAAATCCCAGGCGAGCGGCTATTTCGTTGACGATATCCTGCAGAGCCAGGCCGGAATCCTTGAATGCACTCTCAAGGCAATCGTTGTCGTACTTGCCAAAGGATCACCAGGGACTCGAGCCAGAAAGTCGCGGAATTCTTTCGGAGCCGAGTTGTTATCGCCTAACTTGCCGTCGCCTGCGAATCCAATGATCTGGTCTACGCGCTTTGCTCGAATCTGTTCAGGATTTTCCTTCCAGATCTGAATGAGAGTCATGGGTCACTATTCGTCCCTGAAGCCTAGCCAACGGTTGCCATCAGCTGGCCGCAAAGAGTATGACTGAAAACTGCTTCATGGAATCACCGAACTTCAGGAGGTGGTTCAGATGAATAGCATGGTTGAAGATTGCCCTTTGCCCTGAGAGGAAACCTCTCGGGATTGCGTATCGACTCAACGGACAAGTCAACGTCGAGCTCAGGCCAATAGAGATGATCAGCGGTGGGACGCATAACGTTCATTACTTGCTCAATCGTGGCGGCCTTGAACCACGGAAATTCAGAATATGGGAGAGCCAATTCTTCGTCATCAATAAGCATCCAGATGCAAAATCTGGAAACATTGGTGACCTCAACTTCCAAAGTGGTTGTTCCAGGCATCGATGATCTCCTGTTGACGTGAAACTGCTAGGCGTTCGGCATCCTTGATCTTGGAGGAGCTTAGCCCGATGTTGCGGGCAAGTTCAATGGAAGGACTCAGCCAAAACTTCGCCTCGCCATCTGGATGGCTGACATGGATGTGCATGCGGCTCTCCTCGCGTGAGAAGAAGAAAAACCGAAATTCGCCGTCCCGGAAGACAGTTGGTGACAAGCATGCTCCCAGACTTGAGTTCCAGCATAGCCCTGCTGTCAGGCTGGCAATTCAGTAGATCCGAGCAGGGCTTGATGGCGATTTTACTATCTCGTTATACTTGGGATAGCTGTTTCCATCGTTCTAACGCTGCCCCTGAGTGGCAGGCAGTACCAGTGGAGTGGCAGAGGAGGGCTGGTGGCGGCCTGTCCCTTGGGGGGCTTGCCAGGCATTCTCACGCGCCCATTGATCGACCTGACGGAACACCCAGGCCCACGTGGCAGGGTTGATTTTTCCCTGGCCCCAATGTCTACTGGTCTTTGAAAATATCTCCTCGACAATATCAGTACCTTTATGCATGAGCTCATCGCGTTGAGCAAGACCCAAGAACGGCTTTTCGCCATAAATAAGTTCATATTCCCGAATTCCTCGTTCTTGCCAGTACGTACCATAAAAGGGAACGGCGTGTACACGAAGCCAGACCCACATGAATTCTGGGTCTGCAACATTTGGAGTTTCCGTATGGCACTGAGCGCACAAGAGCACTGGGCTACCGGGACTTTCGCCCCCGCCAAGAGAGCGCGGAATGATGTGGCAACGCTGAAGTTTGCGCTTATGCGCACAGCGCCAACACAATTGTTCTGCCTCCGCCCAGTCGACGGACAGTAGGCATTCGCCCTGGTGGCCAACCCAGTAGTCAACAATTTCGCGGTGAGTCGTGTCCATGACCTTGCTGCCTAACGCTGCCCTTGAGTGGCAGCAAAGAAGTCAGCGCGATGGATCCCGCCGCACGTCCTCCAGATGCCCCCGCTGCACCGGCCTCCCTACGCTGGCTGCGATTGTCGCCACGCCCTGCCTTGATCCCTTGCCTGCCTGACGGTCCCCAGGCCCGGCCCGAGGTGGAGTCGCTGCAGTCCTACAGCGCCCCGCTGGAGGGCAGGCGCGGCCTGTTGCGGCTCGACTTCAACGAGAACACCGTGGGGCCGAGCCCCCGGGTGGTGGAGGCGATTCGCGCCATCCCGGCCGACCACTACGCCATCTATCCCGAATACGACGGCCTGCGCGAGGCGGTGGTGGCCAACCTCATCGCCACGGCCCCAGGGCTAGCCCGGTCGCTCGCCCCCGAGCAGGTCGGCCTGTTCAACGGCGTGGATGCCGCGATCCACGCCCTGTTCCAGGCCTATGGCGCGGCAGGAGACCGGCTGCTCACCACCAGCCCCACCTTCGGCTACTACACGCCCTGCGCCCGGATGCAGGGCATGGCGATCGAGGCGATTCCCTACGAGGCGCCGTCGTTCACGTTCCCGCTGGCCGCGATCCGGGCCGCGCTTCAGCCACCGGCGGCTGGTGATGCGGATGGCGATGCAGCTGGCGATCCAGATGGCGATGAAGCCCAGGCGGGCTGGACGCCGCCTCGCATCCTGTTGCTCTGCAATCCCAACAACCCCACCGGCACCCGACTCGCACCGGAGCGGATCCTGGAGCTGGCGGCGCTGGCACCCCACACCCTGGTGGTGGTGGATGAGCTCTATGAGGCCTTCACCGGCGACAGCGTGCTGCCGCTCCTGCTGCAGGCCAGCGGCGCCGCTGATCCCTTTGCGGCCCACCCCAACCTCCTGGTGCTGCGCTCCCTTGCCAAGACAGCCGGTCTGGCGGGGCTGCGCATCGGTTTCGCGATCGGGCCAGCCGCCGTGGTGGACCGGGTGAGCCGGGTCACCGGCCCCTACGACATCAACAGCTTTGCCGTGACCGCCGCCCATGCCGCCCTGGCTGACCAGCCCTATGTGGAGGCCTATGTGGCGGAAGTGCTGCGGGCCCGGGGCTGGCTCGTGCAGCGCCTGCAGGAGGCCGGTGTGCAGCACCACGTGGACGGCGGCAACTATCTGCTGATCTGGCCCAAGGGAGATCCCGGTGTTGTGGAGGCCGAGTTGCGGCGAGCCGGCATCCTGGTGCGCTCGATGGCGGGCAAGCCCCTGATCGATGGCTCCCTGCGGGTGAGCCTTGGAACGCTGGACCAGATGCAGTGCTTCTGGGCCGCCTATGCCGCCATCGAGCTCAGCGCATCACCATGATCTCGGTGCCCTCACTGAGCTTGCCCGGCAGGGTCACACTGCTGCCCACCCGCTTCACCGGGGTCCCGGCCATGGCCTGCAGAAAGGGTTCGACGCTGCCCTGGTCGCAATCCGGCTTCTCCTTGCCGCTGTTGTGCTGAACGGGGATCACCCGGCGAGGCTTCAGTTCCCGCACAACCTCCGCCGCCTCGGCACCGGTATAGACCTTCGCGCCACCGCCGACCCCGATGATCAGCACATCCGGTGTGCCCAGCAGCACCCGATCGGCCGGGGCCAGCCTGGCGGCGGTACCGCCCAGGTGGGCGAAGGTGAGTCCACCCTGCTGCCAGCGCCACAGGGTGGACTGCCCGAAGCGGCGGCCCCCGACCCGGTCATGGGGTGCGGCGATCCCCTCGATCTGCAGGCCCGCGACGCGATAGGAACCCGGAGTCACCAACATGCGGCCGCTGGCCACCGGGGCTCCTTCATCCAGCAGGCGACTACTGGCCAGGATCACATCGGCACCCACCCGCGGCTCGCTGAGTCCCGCGGCACAACCCACGGCCTTGAACGGATTCACCAGCACGGTGGCGCCGCCGCCACGGATCAACAGGGCGCTGTGGCCATAGCTGGTGATGGTTACCCCGCCTGCAGCCAGCGCAGCCGGGGTGAGGGCCGCTCCTGCCAGGGTGGTTCCCGCCAGCACGCTGGTGGCCGTGAGCGTCGCCAGGGGGCGGAATCGGCGGAAACCGGCAACAGCCATGGGATGGGGGAGGCGGCCCCAAGGGCCCTTGCGTGGCGCGAAACTAGCAGCGATGGGGCGCCAGAACAGTTTGGCCGGGCTGCTCAGCGACTGGCCAGATGCTGGTTGCTCGGATGCAGGCTCGCCTGCCGCAGAAAGTTGGATAGCAGCGCATGGCCGTTCTGGGTGAGCACGCTTTCGGGGTGGAACTGCACCCCCTCGATATGGGGATGGTCACGGTGCCGCAGGCCCATGATCGTGCCGTCGTCGAGCCAGGCCGTGATCTCCAGGCACTCCGGCAGGCTGGCGCGCTCGGCGATCAGGCTGTGATACCGCGTGGCGGTGAGGGGATCAGGCAGGCCGGCGAACACCCCTTCGCCGCCATGGCGCACCGGAGAGGTCTTGCCGTGCATCAGCTCCGCCGCCCGCACCACTCGCCCTCCATACACCTGGGCAATGGCCTGGTGGCCCAGGCACACCCCCAGGGTGGGCACGGTGGGGCTGAGCTGCCGCAACACCTCCAGGCACACACCCGACTGATCTGGATCGCCCGGGCCGGGGGAGATCAGAATCGCGGCGGGGGCGAGTTCCCGGATCTGCTCCAGGCTGAGGGCATCGTTGCGTTCCACCCGCAGCTCAGCAGCCAGGGGATGGTCCGTCGCCAGCTCGCCCAGATACTGCACCAGGTTGAATGTGAAGCTGTCGTAGTTGTCGAGGACCAGCAGCATGGGAGCCTTCGGGCGCCGGCAGGCGCCGCATCGATCGCCCCATTCAACGTTGCCGCCTCAGCAGCGGGATGGCTTGGCAGGGCGCAGCCTCAGAGGCCCAGCCGCAGCATCAGCGGCGGCAGCAGCAACAGGCCCGCCACCAGCAGCGAGGCCAGGGCCGCCACCAGCACAGCGGCGGCGGCGCAGTCTTTGGCGATCTTGGCCAGGGGGTGGAAGGATCGCCCGATCGCAAGGTCGACCACGGCTTCGGTGGCGGTGTTGAGCAGCTCCAGCACCAGCACCGTCGCCACCGTGAGCACCAGCACCGCGAGCCGGTCGGCGCTCAGCCCGAGCCAGAGGCCCAGGGAGAACACCACCACCCCCGTGCCCACATGGATGCGGAAGTTGCGCTGGCTGCGGAAGCCATAGATCACGCCCTGCGCTGCGTAGCGAAAGCTGGAGGGCAGATCCCCTGCCACGGTCCAGGCACCCAGTCGGGGTTTGCGGCTGCGGGAAGTCCCTTGCGTGCTCATCGCCAGGCCGCTGGGCTCATGCAGCGTGAGGATGGGGGGCTCGTGCGGAACCTGCATGGCATCGGTACCGGCAACGCGTCTCTTGGCGCACCCTACCGCCGGTTTTCGGCCTGACCAGTCCTGATCAAACGCTCCTGCAGGGCCAGCATGGCCGCGAGGCTGGGCTCATCGGGATGGTCCCAGCCGAGCAGGTGAAGCAGGCCATGGCTGGCCAGGAACAGCAGCTCATCCTCAAGCGTGTTGCCAGCATCTCCGGCCTGGCGAGCGGCGGTTTCCAGCGAGATCACGATGTCGCCCAGCTCCAGGGCCTCCAGCTCCATCCCAGCCGCCATCGGCAGATCGGGGAACTGTTCGCCTTCAGCGGTCTCCTGGGCGGCGAAGGCGAGCACGTCCGTGGCGCCATTTTTCTGCCGCCAGGAGGCGTTGAGTTCGGCGATTGCGGCATCGCTGCAGAGGCTGAGGCCAAGGCTGTAGGCCGTTGCCTGCAATGTGCCGGGCAGCTCCGGCCTCAGCTCCGCCAGCCAGCGCCCCAGGTGCTCGCTCCAGGGTTCCAGCCCCGCCACGACATCGGCCAGGGGCGCTGCCGCTGCCAGCAGAGCGGCTTCAAGGCTGTCGTCCGCCTGGAAGGCCAGGTCAAGGTCGATCTCGTTGGGGTCGATCTCGATGGTGGAGTCGGCGGGCATGGCGTCAGCCCGTGGGGGGCAGGGTGGGCCGGCCCAGCCAGGCGATCAGCACCAGAAATCCGCACAGGCCCAGGGCGGTGAGGCCGAAATGCACCAGGCTCTGGCGTCCCTTGCGCACCATGTTGCGCATGGCCAGTTTCACGAAACTGGCCGGTGGCGCCTGCGGGTCTGGTGAAGAATCCGGCATCAAGGAAAAGAGACGGGAGAGCGTTCGTTTGCGCCTGTTCAGTGTCGGCGTTTCAGACGCCGATCGTGAGCCCGGAGGTTCAGTCGATTGCTTCAGTCCTGCGCATCGGTCCGGCGCCTCAGTCCGGCGCTTCGGTGGCCATCTCCACCCCCTGGTGCAGCAGGCTCTCGATGAAGGGGTCCAGGTCACCATCCATCACGCCCTGCACGTCGGTGGTTTCGTGCTGGGTGCGCAGATCCTTCACCATCTGGTAAGGGTGGAACACGTAGTTCCGGATCTGATTACCCCAGGCCGCTTCCACGATGTCGCCACGGATGTCGGCGATTTCGGAGGCCCGCTGCTCCTGGGCGATCACCAGCAGCTTGGCCATCAGCAGCGCCATCGCCTTCTCCTTGTTCTGCAGCTGGGAACGTTCCTGGGTGCAGCGCACGAACAGGCCGGTGGGGATGTGCAGGATCCGCACGGCCGTCTCCACCTTGTTGACGTTCTGGCCACCGGCACCGCCCGAACGGGAGGTGGTGATCTCCAGGTCCTTGTCGGGGATGTCGAGTTTCACCTCCTCATCCAGCTTCGGCATCACCTCCACACCAGCGAAGCTGGTCTGGCGCTTGTCGTTGGCGTTGAACGGCGAGATCCGCACCAGCCGGTGGGTGCCCTTTTCATTGCGCAGGTAGCCGTAGGCGTAGCGGCCCTCGATCTCGATCGTGCAGCTCTTGATCCCCGCCTCCTCCCCTTCCGAGAGTTCGTCCACGGTCACCTTCATGCCGTGGTCTTCAGCCCAGCGCGTGTACATGCGCATCAGCATCAGGGCCCAGTCCTGGGCGTCGGTGCCGCCGGCACCGGCATTGATCGAAATCACGGCGCCCTCCTTGTCGTAGGTGCCGGAGAGCAGCCGCTCCAGCTCCCAGCGGTCCAGATCGGAACGCAGGGTGGCGAGGCCGCTGCTGGCCTCCTCCAGCAGGTCATCGTCGGGCTCCAGCCCGTACAGCTCCAGGGTGGCTTCGGCGTCGTCCACGGCGCCGCGCCAGCGGGCCAGCTGCTCGAGCTGGCTCTTCACATCGTCGAGCAGGCGCATCTGGCGGCGCGCCTCCTGCTGGTCATCCCAGAAATCGGGCTGGGAGGCCAGCTGCTCGAGGTCGCGCTGGCGGGCTTTCAGGGCCGGTACGTCAAAGACAGTCCTGGGCATTGCCCAGGCGGTCGGTGAGCTCGGACAGATCGCGTTTGAAGTCGGTGAGGTCGAGCACCGTGGAGGGAGGTCGCATGGGGCGACCGTATCAGCGCAGTTGCTCGTCGAGCCAGTCGAAGACGATCTCCTCCGCCACCTGGGCACCCACCGGCTGGTCGTGCAGGGAGGCCCCTTCGGCCGCCGTGAGACGCACCAGCCGCTTCTGGCTCGGAGGCAGGGCGGTCAACAGGGCAAAGGCCTGCTCCGACTGGTCGGCAAAGGCCCAGTCCCCCTGGTTGGCCAGCACCAGGCTGGGAATCCGGATGCGCTGCCAGTCGCTGCGGAAATCGAAGGGCAACATCGCTTCGAGCAGGCCGTAGTAATCGGAGGGCGGCTGGCCCGCCCTGGCCTCCAGCAGCACCTGGCGGCTGAAGATCTCGCCCCGCTTGTGAATCTGGAACCGCTCGGTCGGGCTCAGGGAGGGCCAGGCGGCCTGCAGGCCGGCATTCACCTGGCGGCACACCTGCTGCTGCTCGCGGCTCCCAGCCCCCTGGCTGCGTTGCACGGCGGCCATGCTGGTCTGATCACCCCAGAGGGGGGTAAAACTCCAGGCCGCCGGTTCGAACACCACCGCATCCAGCCCGCTGAGCGCAGCCGCGGCCCGGGCGCAGAGCATGCCGCCGAAGGAGATCCCGATCAGGGCCACCCGCCCCACGTCGCTGCGTTGACGCACGGCATCCAGCACCGGACCCACCACCTGGTCCCAGTCAGGGGTGAAGGGGATCTGCCGCTGGAACAGCAGCGACATCTGGCCGGGCCCCTCGAACAGGACAACGTTGTATCCCCGGGCCAGGGCAGCGGTGACGCCGAACTGCATCGTTTCGACGTTCTGCCCGTCGCTGCCCTCGCTGATCAGCACCGTGGGGCGCGCTCCGCTTCCGCCAGGGGCGGGGAAGAAGGTGACAGGAAGCTCTCCGAAGCGCGAGGCCACCACGAACCGTTCGACCCGGGGCTCCAGGAGGCGGATCGCCTGCAGCCAGCGGCGCTGGGCAGAGGCAAAGAGAGCCTCCTCTCGCGCGCCATCGCCGCTGCCGAACACGAAGAACAGCTGCTGGGCGGCGCAGGTGGCGGCGCGGAACCAGCGGTGGCGGGAGGTGACGGGGTGCGCACTGGCCTGCTCGGCCAACTGTTCGAGCCGATCTCCGGCGCTACCGAAGGCCTCGACCAGGGCATCGAAGGCAGCCGTGGGTGGATCGGAAGGGTTGCCGCTGCGGGCACGGATCACCTGGGCGATCCGCAGCACTTCTCCCACCTCCGCCGTCTGGGAGCTGGCACCGCCGAGGGCGAACAGAACCTGGTCGTTGAAGACGGGCGCCGCCAGCAGCTGCAACGGCGTGACCGGCAATCCCGAAGACTCGCCTGCCGACGGCCTGGCCTGCGCCCTCCAGGGAACCGTGCCGGCCACTGCACTCGACGCCGCGACCAGCAACAGGTGGCGGCGTGTCCATGTCATGGCCCAGCCCTCAGCCCCCTGATCACCATGCCCAGCCGTGCCGCTATTCACTTCTAGGATCCACCCTTCCGCCTGAGTTGAGGAGATGGCCGCCAACGTTGAGATCTACACCTGGCGGTATTGCCCGTTCTGCATTCGCGCCAAGCAGCTGCTGGAGCGCAAGGGAGTGCCCTACACCGAGTACGGCATCGATGGCGACCATGCCGCCCGGGCGGCGATGAGCGAGCGGGCCGATGGGCGCACGAGCCTGCCCCAGATCTTCATTGATGGCCAGGGCATCGGGGGCTGCGATGAGTTGCATGCCCTCGATCACAAGGGCCAGCTCGATCCCCTCCTGGGCAGCTGACGGTGAGCGTCCTTCCGCCCCCCGGTTCCGCCTCCCAGCTGTTCCTGATCGATCCGATCGCCCGGCTCAATCCCGCCAAGGATTCGAGCGTGGCCCTGATGCAGGCGGCTCAACGGGCCGGCCAGGAGGTCTGGGTGGCCACCATCGCCGACCTGTCGGCCGCACCGCCAGTCAGCGGCGTTGACGACCGCGGCCATCGTGCCTGGGTGTGGGCCCAGCCGGTATGGCTGGAGCCGATGGTGGCCGATCCGACGGGCTGGCAGGTGCCCCAGCCCTGGTACCGGGCCGAGTCGCCACGCTTGCTGCCCCTCGAAGCGTTTCCCCGGGTCTGGATGCGCAAGGATCCGCCCGTGGACGAGGCCTACCTCTATGCCACCCATCTGCTGGAGCTGGCCGAGCGCCAGGGGGTGCGGGTGCTCAACCGGGCCGCCTCCCTGCGCGGCTGGAACGAGAAAGTCGGTTCCCTGCGCTTCAGCCACCTGATGGCGCCCTCGCTGGTGAGTGCCCGGGTGGAGCAGTTGGCCGCCTTTGCCGCCGAGCACGGCGATGTGGTGCTCAAGCCCCTGGGTGGCCGGGCCGGTCAGGGGGTGGTGCGCAGTGCGGCCTCAGCCCCCGGACTCCCGGCCCTGCTGGAGCTGGTGACCCAGCAGGAACGGTTGCCGGTGATGGTGCAGGCCTTCCTGCCGGGGGTGACGGCCGGCGACAAGCGCATCCTGCTGGTGGACGGCGAACCGCTCGGGGCCGTGAACCGCAAGCCCCTGCCGGGTGAGTTCCGCAGCAACCTGGCGGTGGGTGGGGCGCCGGAGGTCACCGAGCTGACGGAGGCGGAGCGGCGGATCTGCGCCGAACTGGCCCCGGTGCTGCGGGCGGAGGGTCTGTTCTTCGTGGGGATCGATGTGATCGATGGCCGCCTCAGCGAAATCAACGTGACCAGCCCCACCGGTGTGCGGGAAGTCGAACGGCTGGCGGGGCAGCCGCTGGCGGATCTGACGATCGAGCGGTTGCTGGCACAGGGCTGAAGCAACCCCACCTGAACCACGCCGGCGCGCCCCCTCAGAGCCCGTTGCCGCACTGGTGGCAGAAGCGGGCATCGCCCTGGTGCCCCCCCTTGCCGCAGCTGGGGCAGCGCCGCACCGGCTCCTGGCGGCGGCGTGCCTGCTGAATCCCCACCGTGAGGATGCCGGTGGGCACCGCGATGATGCTGTAGCCCAGCAACATCACGATCGAAGCGACGAAGCGCCCCAGGGGGGTGACCGGCGCGACATCGCCATAGCCCACGGTGGTCACGGTGACCACGGCCCAGTAGATCCCGACCGGGATGCTGACGAAGCCGCCGGATTCGCCCTCGATCAGATACATCAGAGCTCCGATGATGACCACCAGGAGCACCATGGTCATCAGAAAGACGAGGATCTTGCGCCGGCTGGCTACTATCGCCCTCCAGAGCAGCTCCGATTCCTGCAGATATTCGCCCAGCTTGAGGATCCTGAAAACCCGCAGCAGCCGCAGGATGCGTACCACCAGAAAGAATTTGGTTCCCGCCAGCATCAACCCCAGGAAACTGGGCAGGATCGCGATCAGATCCACCACGCCGAAGAAGCTGGTGGCATACCGCAGCGGCTGACTGGTGCACAACAGCCGCAGCACGTATTCGAGACCGAACAGCAATGTGAAGCCCCATTCCAGCCCCTCGAAGAGATGGGGATGGCTCAAGGCCACGCGGCTGTCGCTTTCCAGGATCACCGCGAACACGCTGGCGCTGATGGCGATCAGCAGCAACAGGTCAAAGGCCTTGCCCGCCGGCGTGTCCGCCTCGACAATCACCCGATGGAGGGTGGCGCGGCCAAAGTGCTGGCGCAGCAGCAGGCCACTGACCAGCAGACCGCTCAGCAGCAACAGCAGAACGAGCAGGGGGGCCATGGCCGGCTAGGGGCAGGGGCGGTGCCGAAGGCCGAAGCAGCGCTCGTGGCTCAAAGCGGCATCGGAGCCAGCGGCAGATTGAGCTGCTGCTGCAGCACCCCCAGCTTGAGGGCCACCTCCTGCAGTTCCCGCTCCGCCACCGAACCCTGCACCAATCCGGCGCCGGCGGTGAGTTCCAGCTCACGGCCGCGCAGGGTGCCGCTGCGGATCGCCACCCGCAGCTCGGCATCCCCCTCGCTGTCGATCCAGCCCAGGGGCGCGGCGTAAGTACCTCGCTCGAAGGGCTCGAGGCTGCGCAACCAGGCCATGGCCTCCCGCCGGGGCAGGCCGGCGACCGCCGGGGTGGGATGCAGGGCCGCGGCCAGGGCCAGGGGTTGCTGCTCCCCGAGGCTGGCGGTGATCGGGGTGTGCAGATGCACCAGCTGGCCGTGGCGGGCCAGCCGCGGTCGCCGCGGCCGGCGCGGATCGAGGCCGGCCTCGCGCAGCACTTCGGTGATCGCCTCCACCACCAGCTCGTGTTCATGCCGGTCTTTGACGGAGCCGGGCAGCAGGTCGGCCGCCGGGCCGATCGGGGCGGTGCCGGCCAGGGCATCGCTGCGCAGCTGGCCCTGGCGCACCGTGAGCAGCCGCTCCGGTGACGCGCCCAGCAACGCCCCACCCTGGGCCTGCTGCCAGAGGAAGCGACAGCTGCCGGGCTGGCGCAGGCGCAGCTGGGCCAGGAGCAGGAGGGGATCCAGGGGGCGATCCAGCTCCAGCCGCTGGCGCACCGCCAGCACCAGCTTGCGCAGCGCCCCCGTCTCCACCAGCTCCAGGCCTCGAGCCACCGCCTCGCGGTAGCCCTCCTGCCAGGGGGAGCTGTGCAACAGGCGGACCCCCAGCAAATCGCCCGCCGGTTCGGCAGACGGCGGCAGTGTGCGCAACAGCTCGGCCTGCTCCCAGAGCTCCTCCGCCACCGAGCGGGGGGTCACGTCGCCGCCGAGGCTGCGCTGCAGCCGCAGCCAGCAGTGGCGCCCCTGGCGGCTGAGCTGCCAGCGCGGCAGTACCGCCTCCACCCCGGCCACGCCCTGGCCGTCCTGCAGGGGGCTGTCGAAGAAGGAGAAGGCCAGCAGCACCCGCGGCCGGGCCAGGGGCGGGCAGGCCTGCGGCGCCACCGCCAGCCGGCTGAGGCTCACGGCGCTGAAGCGCTGGGCCAGCTCGAAGCGGCGCGGTCCACTCAGCTCCAGACTGTGGGTCTTGCCGCTGGCGGCCAGGCAGAGGCCGGGGGCGCTGTCCCAGAGGAAACGGAACCGCTGGCCGTTGGGCAGATGGGCCAGCAGCGCCATCGGGTCTCGCGCGGCCAGCGGCAACGCCAGGCTCAGCACCCCGTCGTCTTCCAGCTGGCTGGCCCCCTGGGCCGCCGCGGCAAGGAGCTCCGTGAAGCTCGCCTCCGGCAGGGAGGGCTCCGCGAGAAACGACGGGAGTGGGGAGGTGACGCTGGGTGGAGCCTGCACCGGGTGGCGCCGAAGCGGCTGCTCAAATGTATGGACCTTCTCGCATCAGCAGCTGCCGGCATCCATGTCCGAGCCCCAGGTCGTCGCAAGCCTTCACGCCGCCGAGGCGCCACGGCAAGGGCCACCGCTGGATCGGCGCCGCCTCTGGAAGGCGGCGATCAAGTGGCCCATGTATGCCGTGGCGGTGATGCCGGCCCTGATCGCCGCCGGCTGGCGGCTGGGCCGCGGTCTGCCGATGCGGCTCGATCAACTGCTGCTGTTTCTCCTGGCAGCTGTCCTGCTGCTGGCCTGGGAGAACCTGGCCAACGACGTCTTCGATGACGAGACCGGCGTCGACACCCATGGCAAGCCCCATTCGGTGGTGGCCCTCACCGGCCGGCGTGACCGGGTGGCGGCCCTGGCCAACGGGGCCCTGGTGCTGGGTCTGCTGGTGATGGCCGTGGTGGCCCTGCGCAGTTCCGCGGCGGTGCTGCTGCTGGTGCTGGCCTGCTGCGGACTGGGTTACCTCTACCAGGGGCCGCCCTTCCGCCTTGGCTACCGGGGTCTGGGGGAGCCGCTCTGCTGGCTGGCCTTCGGCCCCTGCGCCACGGCGGCGGCCCTGCTGGCACTGGCACCGGTCGCCGAGGCCGGTGGGGCGGCGGGAGTCACGATCCCCTGGGCCGATGCCCTGGTGCTGGGGGGAGGTCCGGCCCTGGCCACCACCCTGGTGCTGTTCTGTTCCCACTTCCATCAGGTGGAGGAAGACGCCACCCATGGCAAGCGCTCACCGGTGGTGCAGCTCGGCAGCGATCGGGCGGCGACCCTGGTGCCCTGGTTTGTGGCGGCCACCCTGGCCTGGGAGTGGGCACCGGTGCTGCTCGGCTGGTGGCCCCTCACGGCCCTGCTCGGTGCGATCGGTCTGCCGCCGGCCCGGGCCCTGATCCGCCTGCTGCGCGAGCACCATCATGTGCCCGAGCGCATCAGTGGCAGCAAGTTCCTGGCCCTCCGCTTCCAGGCCCTCAACGGGCTGGGGCTGGCCCTGGGCCTGGCGCTGGGGCCCTGGCTGGCGCGGGCCGGGCATTGAACTCCAGCCCTGGATTCGGAGCGGCCGTTGCGCTGCGGCTGCGGTGGCGCCCGTTCCACCTGGCCTTGCCCCAGCCCCTGCGCACCTCCCAGGGCTGGCTGCGCCAGAAGCAGGGCTGGCTGTTGCGACTGCAGTCGCCCGATCACACCGCCTTGGGCTGGGGCGAGGCGGCGGCCCTGCAAGGCGAAACGGCGGCTCTGGCGGTTGCGATCGCCCGTTGCACGCCTGGACCAGACGCCACCATGACGCGTGTCGCCCTCGAGGCCCTGCTGCCCGGCCTGCCAGAGGTGCTGGCGTTCGCGATCGGTGCCGCCCTGGCGGAGCTGGACGGGCTGATCGGCCCCATCTGGCTGCCGCCGCCGCCCGCCGCCCGGCTGCTTCCGGCCGGAGAGGAAGCCCTGGCTGCCCTTGAGCTCCACCTGAACGCAGACGGGGCCAACAGGGCGGTCTGGCCGAGCTGCAAGTGGAAGGTGGCCGCCAACCCCGATCCACTGGAACGGCAGGTGCTGGAACAGCTGCTGGAGCGGCTGCCTGCCGACGCCCGGCTGCGGCTTGATGCCAATGGCGGCTGGAGCCGCGCCACCGCAACGGCCTGGGCAGAGCGGCTGGCGGAGGAGCCGAGGCTCGAATGGCTGGAGCAGCCGCTCGAACCCTTCGACCTGGAGGGCCATGAGGCCCTGGCCCGACTGCTGCCGGTGGCCCTGGATGAATCCCTGCAGCACAGGCCGGAGCTGCGCCAGCGCTGGCCCGGCTGGCAGGTGCGGCGCCCCTCGCAGGAGGGGGACCCGCGCCCCCTGCTGGCGGCACTGGCAGGGAGGGGGGGCGGGCCATTGCCGCGGCTGGTGCTCAGCACCGCCTTCGAGACCGGCATCGGCCAGCGCTGGCTGAACCATCTGGCGGCCCTGCAGGCTCACCAGGGCGACGCCCCCGCCCCCGGCCTGGCACCGGGCTGGCTGCCAGGCACGGGACTCGGCAGCCTGGACCCTGTGGAGGTGTGGGAGGCGGCGGCTCGATGAAGGATCCGGAGTTACACACGGGCGCCGAACCGCTCTTGTTGCAAAGCGGTGAGGCTGGCGACCCGGCGGAATTGATCGCGACTCTCGAACGTGCCTGGCAGGAGCAGCGCCTGGTGGCCCTGGCCGATCCCGCCGAGGCGCAGCAGCTGCAGAGCGAGTTGATCGGCGCCCAGTTGCCGGTCGGCGCCGGCGTGCTGGTGGGCAGCGGCGGCAGCAGCGGCGGGCGCCGCTGGTGCCTGCAGCCCCTGGCCCACCTTCAGGCCTCGGCTGCGGCCACGGCGCACTGGCTGGAGCAACTGGAGATCGATCCGGCCCGTTGTCTGCACCTCAATCCCCTGCCGCTGCATCACGTCAGCGGTCTGCTGCCGCTGCTGCGGGCTCAGCAGTGGGCACAGCAGCGGACGCGGCCGCATCCCTGGGCGGAGAGCCACCGGTGGCTGCCAGCGACCCTGCTGCGCCAGCCCCAGCACCTGGCAGACGCCCTGCCGCACCCTGGCGATCGGCCGGTGCTGCTCTCGCTGGTGCCCACCCAGCTGGCGCGGCTGCTGGAGCATCCGACTGCCGTGGCCTGGCTGCGTGGCTGTGCCGTGATCTGGGTGGGTGGTGCGGCCCTGCCGCAGGACCTGGCCCGCAGGGCCCGGCACTGGGAGCTGCCGCTGGCCCCCTGCTACGGCGCCACGGAAACCGCCGCCATGGTCTGCGCCTTGGCGCCGCAGCAGTTTCTAGCCGGCGATCCGGCCCAGCCTGGTTGCGGCTTCCCACTCGAGGATGTGGAACTGCGGCTGGAGCCCCAGACCGGCGCCGTGCAGCTGCGCACCGCACGGCTCAGTCCCGGCTGGCTGGCGCAGGGCTTGCTGCAGCCGCTGCCCCGCACCCCGGACGGCTGGTGGACCAGTGGGGATGGTGGGGTGCTGACACTCCAGGGCCTGCACATCCAGGGCCGTCTGGATGGCGCCATCAGCAGCGGCGGTGAGACCGTGTTTCCCGAGCAGCTGGAGGAGCGGCTGCGGCAGCTGGCCGCAGCGCTGCCCCTGCAGGAGGTGTTGCTGCTCGGCGTGGAGGAGCCCCCCTGGGGGCAGCGGCTGGTGGCGCTGGTGCGCGGTCACTCGCCTGACGACTGGGAGTCGCTGCAGCAGGCGCTGCCGGCACTCACGGCCGGCTGGCGGGCCGCTGAACGGCCGCGCCGCTGGTTGCTCTGCCCCGATCTGGCACCCACCGCTACTGGCAAATGGCAACGGGGGCGTTGGCAGCAGTGGCTCGCCTCGCTACAAAACCCTTGACCCAGGCCCTCAAGACATGAACGGCGTTGATCCGGAAGTGAGCAACAAAAAGCTCGCCGCCGGCCTGCTTGGGATCTTCCTGGGTGCCTTTGGGATCCACAAGTTCGTGCTGGGCTATACGAACGCCGGCATCATCATGGCCGTTGTCACGGTTGTGACGTGCGGATTCGGCGGCTTCGTGATGGGTGTGATCGGCCTGGTTGAAGGGATTATCTATCTCTCCAAAACACCTGAGGAGTTCAAAGCCGCCTATCTCGACGCCAAGCGGGAATGGTTCTGATGCCGTTGGGTCTTCCCCTCGCCAACCCTGCATCGCCCGGGGTCTCACAAGGTTCAGCACCGCGTTCCGGCTCCCCGGCATCGACCGCCTTCCCCATGGCCCTGCGCCGAATGCCGCTCCTGCTGTTGGTGCTGGCCAGCCTGATCAGCCTCGCCGCCTTCAACGCCATCCCAGATCAGGGGCTCCACCCTCTGGCCTGGATGGCCAGCCTGCTCCCCCTCCAGCTCGCGGCCCTGCTATGGGGCCTCAGCCGGCAGCGCTGAGGTTGGAGGCCTCCAACCAGCGCTGGATCGCCAGCGGCAGAGGGCAGCGCCTTCGGGTCTCCACCGTGATGGCCACATGGCGCGTCAGGCCAGTGGCGACGTCATGGCCGTCGCGGCGGAAGCTGTAGCGCACCTCGAAGCTGCCGGGATCGAGGCGTTCCGGTTGCAGCCACACCCTGAGCTGATCGCCGCAAACCAGCGGGTGGCGGTAATCGGCGCTGCAATGCACAATCGGCAACGCCACGGCGAGCGGCTGGCCAGGACGCGGGAAGATCTCCTCGGCGCTGATGCCGTAGCGCGCCAGGCTCTCCTCATAGGCCTCATGGCACCAACGCAGCAGCTGGTGAAAGTGCATCACCCCGGCGGCATCGGTGTCGCCGAAGCGCACGGTGCGCTCGATCTGCAGCCAGTGGCTCGATGCCATCGATCCTGTCCCCGGGTCTCCCTTGTGCGGCTTTGGTGGCCCCATTACATTCCGGCCATCTTCGCCCCGCTGGTGTGGCCGCTGCGTTCGCCTACGAGCCGCCCAGCCTGAATCGGGCCTGGGAGGCCTTCGTGGCCCATCTCCCCACCCTGCTGGTGATCTGGCTGATCACCATGGCGATCACGGCGGTGGGCGGCGGGGTGTCCCTGCTGTTTGCCTTGCTGGGCGTGAGCCTGGGCGGCGCTGATCCGGCGGCACTCACCCAGGGAGCCCTCGATCCCACCGGCGCGGCTGCCCAGATGGCCCTGCTGCTCGGCCAGCTGGGTCAGGTGCCCTTTGCCATCCTCTCCAGCCTGGTGGGGGTACTGCTGGTGGCGGTGCCGGCCCTGCACTACGAAACGGGCACCACCATCACCGTGTCCGAGGCCCTGCGGATCCTGCAGGATCGACCGATGCGCTATCTGCTGGCGGGCCTCTTCTTCGCGCTGGTCACCTGCGTCGGCCTGTTGCTCTGCCTGCTGCCCGGCTTTGCGGTGCTGCTGGTGGCGCCGGTGTATGTGAACCGCATCTTCGCCACCGATCAGGGGGTGCTGGACGCTTTTGCCAGTTCCTTCCAGGCCGTGTTCCGCTCACCGCATGGCATGGCCTTTGTGGGGGTGCAGGCGCTGGTGGGAACGGTGGTGCTGGTGGTGTCGATCTGCACCTGCGGCCTGGCGGCGCTGGTGGCGATACCGGTGGGAAACTTCTACATCCAGAACTCCGCGTATCACCAGGGCGTGATCTCCTGATCCCGGCTCCGATCAAGGCCGCTCTGCTGGGCCTCTGATCTGCTGATCAGATCTTGCCTTCTGATCTGAATCTTGTCTTCTGAGCTTGTCGTCCTTCTGATCTGAATCCTGTCGTTTGATCTGAATCTGGTCACTCCTGGCCTGTCCTGCTGCGGAACCCTCAGCCCGTCGGGAAGGCCGGCAGCCCCAGTCCGTACTGCAGGGTCATGCGCACCCCCCAATAGAGAACCAGCGCCACACTGATCACCACCAGATGGCTCCCTTTCAGCTGGGGTGGCACCAGCCGCCGGCTGCAGATCGACGCCACCGACCAGACCAGCAGAGCCACGGCCGCCGCAGGTCCGAAGGCATGCCAGTCCATCGCCTCACGGATCTGGCCCTGGAGGCTGGAGCAGACAGCCCGGGTGAGGAAACAGGTGGGGCAGGGAATACCGGTGAGCGCCCGCAACGGACACGACCAGCCGGGCAGGAGGCCATGGCCCAGCCAACCCTTGAGCCCCAGGTAACCGGTGAGAGCAGCAGGCAGGAGGAAGCCAGACTGCCGCAGCCGCTGCAGCCAGCGCTGGCGCGTGGATCGAGGTCGGGTTGCTGCGCGGCTCAGCGGTCCACCGAGCCCATGATCACGTCGATCGAGCCAAGGATCGCCATGATGTCGGCCACCTTGTTGCCCTTGAGCAGGTGGGGCAGGATCTGGAGGTTGTTGGAATCGGCGGCGCGAATCTTGAAGCGCCAGGGGGTGACGTCGTCGTTGCCCTGGATGAACACACCGATTTCCCCTTTGCCGGATTCGAGGCGTGTATACAGCTCGCCCGAAGGAATCTTGAAGGTGGGAGCCACTTTCTTGGCCACGTACTGGTAATCGAAGCCATACCACTCGCTCTTCTTGCCCTCGGCCATGCGCCGGGCTTCCAGGTTCTCGGTGGGGCCGCCGGGGATCATCTGGCAGGCCTGGCGCAGGATCTTCAGCGACTGGCGCATCTCCTCCACCCGCACCCGGTACCGGGCGTAGCAATCACCTTCGCTGGCCCAGGCCACGCTCCAGTCGAAGTCGTCGTAGCACTCGTAGTGATCGACCTTGCGCAGGTCCCAGGGCACGCCGGAGGCCCGCAGCATCGGGCCCGAAAGGCTCCAGTTGATCGCCTGCTCCCGCTCGATGGTGCCGAGCCCCTCGATGCGGCGGCGGAAGATGGGGTTGTTGGTGATCAGCTTCTCGTATTCATCGATCTTGGGGCCGAACCAATCGCAGAAATCGAGGCACTTCTCCAGCCAGCCCCAGGGCAGGTCGGCAGCCACACCGCCGATGCGGAAATAGTTGTTGTTGATCAGCCGCTGGCCGGTGGCCGCTTCCCAGAGGTCGTAGATCATCTCCCGTTCGCGGAAGATGTAGAAGAACGGCGTCTGGGCGCCCACGTCCGCCAGGAAGGGGCCGAGCCAGAGCAGGTGGTTGGCGATGCGGTTGAGTTCCAGCATCAGCACGCGGATGTAGCTGGCCCGCTTCGGCACCGGCACGTTGGCCAGACGCTCGGGTGCATTCACCACGATCGCCTCGTAGAACATGCCGGCCGCATAGTCCATGCGGCTTACGTAGGGCACGAACATCACGTTCGTGCGGTTCTCGGCGATCTTCTCCATGCCGCGATGGAGGTAGCCGATCACCGGCTCGCAGTCCACCACGTCTTCGCCATCGAGGGTCACGACCAGCCGCAGCACCCCATGCATAGAGGGGTGATGGGGCCCGAAGTTGACCACCATCGGCTCCGTGCGCGTCTCCAGCTGCGTCATGGGGCCGTGGGCTGCGGATCGAATGGCGGGATCTTAGGAAGGGAGAGCCCGCTGCATGGCCTCTTCTGGCACAGGCCTTCGATCACGTGCCGGTGCTGGCGGAAGCGGTGCTCGCCAGCTTCGCGGTGCTCCCCCCCGCGGCGGCGGGCCCGCAGGGCGGCCTGCTGATCGACTGCACCCTTGGCGGCGGCGGCCACAGCGCCCTGCTGCTGGAGGCCCATCCCGGCCTGCGCCTCATCGGTCTCGACCAGGACCCCACCGCCCGCGCCGCCGCCGCCCAGCGCCTGGACCCCTACGGCGATCGGGTGCGGATCGTGGCCACGAACTTCGCCGATTTCCTGCCCCCCGAGCCCGCCGCCCTGGTGCTGGCCGACCTGGGGGTGAGCAGCCCCCAGCTGGACGTGGCGGAACGAGGGTTCAGCTTCCGCGTCGATGGCCCGATCGACATGCGAATGAATCCCGCTGCCGGCGAGCCGGCAGCCGCGCTGCTCGATCGGCTCTCGGAAACCGAGCTGGCCGATCTGCTGTATGCCTATGGCGAAGAGCGGCTATCGCGCCGCATCGCCCGCAAACTGGTGGAGCTGCGCCCCTGGAGTGATCCCACAGGAGCGGAGGGGAGGGGTACAGCCGCCCTGGCCTACGCGATCGCCGGCTGCTACCCGCCCAAGGCGCGGCGCGGCCGCATCCATCCCGCCACCCGCAGCTTCCAGGCCCTGCGCATCGCTGTGAACAACGAACTCGCCGTGCTGGATCGCCTGCTGCAGCGCGCCCCCGACTGGCTGCTGCCCGGCGGGCTGCTGGGTGTGATCAGTTTCCATTCGCTCGAAGACCGGCGGGTCAAGACCG
The DNA here is from genome assembly GCF_034931685.1 of Synechococcus sp. CCY9202. Taxonomy (NCBI): domain Bacteria; kingdom Bacillati; phylum Cyanobacteriota; class Cyanophyceae; order Synechococcales; family Synechococcaceae; genus Synechococcus; species Synechococcus sp. CCY9202. The sequence goes on along the minus strand of NZ_JAYGID010000010.1, from coordinate 20,090 downwards.
CCTTCCTCGCCGATGAACGGCTGGAGAGGATCACCCGCAAGCCCCTGGTCGCCAGCGAAGCGGAGCAGGAGGCCAATCCCCGCAGCCGCTCCGCCAAGTTCCGGGTGGCCCGGCGGCGGGTTCTGGAGGAGGGTTGATGGCCCTGGCCGCGATCGCCCTGCCGGCGCTGAGCGCCACGGCACGCACCGACCTGCTCTGGTGGCTGGCATTCCTGATTCAGCTGGCGGCCCTGCCCGGCACCCTGCTGCCGTTGCTGCCCGGTCTGGTGCTGCTGCCCCTGGGGGCGCTGCTCTGGCCCCTGGCGGTGGGCTGGAGCGTGGGCTGGCCGCCGCTGGCGCTGGCCGTGGTGCTGCTGCTGCTCGGCTGGGGGGCCGAGGCGCTCGGGCTGGTGCTGGGTCCGGCGCGGCTGCAGGCCACGCGCTGGGCCTATCTCGGTGCCGGCATCGGGCTGCTGGTGGGGTTGCTGGGCCTGCTGCCCGCCCTGCCCTTCGGTGGACCCCTGCTCGGGGCACTGGTGGGGCCTCTGCTGGGGGCGAGTGTGGGGGAGCTGGTCAGAGCACCGGCCTCGCTGGCACCCACCCCGCTGCTGCGGTTGCGTCGCTGCCTGCTGGTGGGGCTGGCGGTGGTGAGCGGGATGCTGGTGAGCCGGGTGGCCCAGGCCCTGCTAGCCGTTGTAGGGGTGGTGGGCTTCGTGCTGCTCACCACCCTGTGGGGCCCGAGCGGAGCTGGTTGACGGCCTCACGCACGGCCGTGATCGCCGTGCTGATGTCGGCCTCGGTGGTGCCGCGCCCCAGCCCGAAGCGGATCGAGGCGGCGGCCTCGGCGCGGCTGCGCCCCAGGGCCGCCAGCACGTGGGACGGACTGCCCTGGCTGCAGGCCGAGCCACTGCTCACGGCGATCTGGCGGCGCAGCCGCTGATGCAGTCGGGTGCCGTCCAGGCCTGCCACGCTCACATTGAGGCTGTGGGGCAGGCGGGCCGTGGCGCACCCGTTCAGGGTCACCCCCCCGAGGTTCTCGAGCGCCTGCTGCAGCCGGTCGCGCAGGGGCCCCAGCCGCAGGGCCCGCGCCTCCCGGTCGGCCAGGGCCTGCTCCACCGCCACCCCCAGCCCCACGATCAGCGGCACCGGCAGGGTGCCGGCCCGCAGCCCCCCCTCCTGCCCGCCGCCGTGCTGCTGCGCCGCCAGGGGCACGCCGGGGCGCACCAGCAGCGCTCCCACCCCCTTGGGCCCATACAGCTTGTGGCCGCTGAGACTGAGCAGGTCGATGCCGAGCTCCTCGGCGGCGAGCGGAATCTGGCCCACCGCCTGGGCGGCATCGCAGTGAAACAGCACGCCCCGATCGCGGCAGAGCCGGCCGATCGCCGCCAGGGGCTGCAGCACGCCGATCTCGTTGTTGGCGGCCATCACCGAGAGCAGCAGCACGTCCGGGGTGAGGGCCTCCTCCAGCCGGTTCAGATCGAGCAGCCCATCGGGCTGCACCGGCAACAGCGTCAGCGGCACACCGTGGCGTTGCAGATGGGCGAGGGGATCCCGCACCGCCCGGTGTTCGCTCACCAGGCTCACGATCCGCCGGCGGGAGAGACCGCGCTCCGACGCCGCTTCCACAACGCCCTTGAGGGCCAGGTTGTTGGCCTCGGTGGCGCCGCTGGTGAAACACACCGTTTCCGGAGCCACGCCGAGGGCCCTGCCGATGCGGCCGCGGGCCTGCTCCACCGCCGCGGCCGCCTGCAGGGCCGGCCGGTAGAGGCGGCTGGCGGGGTTGGCGAAAGCCTCACTCCACCAGGGCGCCATGGCGGCGACCACGGCCGGATCGCAGGGGGTGGTGGCGTGGTGGTCGAGGTAGGCCAGCATGGATTCATGCTGACAACTGCACGGGCAACCGCGACACCCAGGCTGGCCGGTGGGCTTCTGACTCGCGGGCTGACGACCATGGCGGGCCTGCTCGCCTGCTGGGTTCTGGCTGCGCCAGCCTCGGCCCAGGGCCTGAACTTGATCCCCTCGAAGGCGAGGCCCAAGGATCTGATTCTTCTGGAGGAACGGCAGGTGCGGGGCGGCAAACAGGCCACCGGCGTCTATGGCGCCACGGCCGATCCAGCCGAGCCCGGGCTCTGGCGGATCAAGGTGTGGGAGGAGCTTCCCGACGACATCAAGGTGCGCACCGAGTCGATCCGCTGCAACCCCGCCACGCCGATGCGGATCACCAGCGACGGCCGCAACCTGATCGTGCTCGAGCTCAACCCCGGCGGCCAGATCACCCCCGGCAACCGGCTCCATCACCTGATCTGGTGGGCCACCTGCTTCCCGGAGCAGGCCGGCAAGGATCCGGCCACCCTGGGGGCGGTGGCCCGCCAGCTGGGCTATCCCGGCCACCTGCAGGAGCGCCGCCAGGTGCTGCCGGGAAGCCGTCGATAGATTGATCGTCATGACCCCCGACCCCACCGGCTCCCGACCCGCCGATCCCCATGCGGCCGCAACCAGCCCCGCTGGTGCCAGCTCCGCAGCGGCCGGAGCCGCTTCAGCCGAGGCCGCCGAGCCGGCTCCGCAGGCACCGGCCCGTCTGCTGCTGGTGGACGATGAACCCGGTCTGCGCACCGCCGTGAAGGCCTACCTCGAGGACGAGGGCTTCGTGGTGACCACCGCCAACGACGGTGAGGAGGGCTGGACCCTGGCCCAGGAGCTGCTGCCTGATGTGATCATCAGCGACGTGATGATGCCCCGCCTCGATGGCTACGGGCTGCTGCAGCGGCTGCGGGGCGATGAGCGCCTGGGGGGCACCCCGGTGATCTTCCTCACCGCCAAGGGGATGACCGCCGATCGCATCGCCGGCTTCAATGCCGGCGCCGACGACTACATCCCCAAGCCCTTCGATCCCGACGAGCTGGTGGCCCGCGTCCACAACGCAGTGCGACGTCAGGAACGGCTGCTGGCCGAGGCGGCCCGCTTTGCCGATGCGGACATCGGCCAGATGGCCAAGCAGATCACCGAGATCCGCTCCCTGCTCTCCAGCAGCGGCAGCAAGAAGCCGCCGGCGGCGGTGCGGCTGGAATTCACGCCCCGCGAGGCGAGCGTGCTGCAGCTGGTGGCGGAGGGGCTGATGAACAAGGAGATCGCCCGGCGGCTGGAAACCTCGATCCGCAACGTGGAGAAGTACGTGAGCCGGCTGTTCACCAAGACGGGCACCTCCAGCCGCACCGAGCTGGTGCGCTACGCCCTCGAGCACGGCCTGGTGGAGTGAGCTCCGGGGCCCCTCCGGGCGAGGCAGCTCCGCTGGAGGAAGCTCCGCCTCCGGACTGGCTGCCGGAGGGCCTCAACCAGGGTCACGTGTATCGCGAGCGGATCAGGGCCGCTGATCTACGCCAGTTGGACACCCTCTCCAGCCCAGATTCAGTGGCTGGGGTACCGACGGCCAACCCCGCAGGCGTGTTGTCTTACTTGGCGTCCCGCTTCACCCATTCGGCGGCGGCACTGTGGCGCCAGCGGCTCGCCGCCGGTGAGCTGTGGCGGAACGGCCACCAGCTCCGGGCCGATGGGCCTCTCGCAGCCGGGGATCGGCTGGACTGGCATCGGCCCCCCTGGAAGGAGCAGGCCGTGCCGGGGTCGTGGAACGTTCTGTTCGACGACGGCGACCTCTGCGTGATCGACAAGCCCAGCGGCCTGCCGGTGCTGCCCGCCGGTGGCTTCTTGGAGCACACCCTGTTGCGGCTGCTGGAGCGGCGCCACGGCGGCGATGCCGCTGGGGTGCCGCGCCCCGTGCATCGCCTGGGCCGCTCCACCTCCGGCCTACTGGTCTGTGCCCGCCGCCCCGCCAGCCGCGCCTGGCTCAGCGCCCTGCTGCGCGACAGCAGCAGCAGCCAGCGGTCAGGCACCGGCCAGCACGGACAGCGCAGCTGCAGCAAGATCTACCGCGCGCTCACGACTCCGCTGCCGCCGGATCTGGCGGGGCTGGCCCCGGGGGAGAGCCTCACCATCACCACCCCGATCGGTCGGCGTCCCCATCCCTTGCTGGGAACGATCTGGTGTGCCGCCGAGACGGCCGAAGACCCCGCTGCCCTGGCCGCCGAGAGCCGCCTGACGCTGCTGCAACGCCGCTGCGGCGCCTGCCTGGTGGCCGTGGCCATCACCACGGGCCGCCCCCACCAGATCCGCATCCACACCGCCGCGCTCGGTGCCCCCCTGCTCGGCGATCCGCTCTACCAGCCGGGCGGGACCGCCCATCCGGCGGTGCTGCCCGGCGCCGGCGGCTATCACCTCCATGCCCACCGGCTCAGCCTGCCCCTGCCCGGGGGTGGCTGCCTGGAGCTGGAGTCGCCGTTGCCGGCAGTCCTTGCGTACGCAACGGAGCCCATGACCGCAGGGGACTCGCTCCGAAAGGCCGAAAGCCAATCCTTTGCATCAGTCCCTGGCTAGCAAGGGGGAGTCCCCGTACACCTCCATGGCCCATCCATCCCGATCCCGCTGGGGGAGCCGGCCCCAGGGCCTGCTGCTCAACCCTCTGCTGCTGACGCCCCTGCTGTTGCTGCCCCTGCTGCTGTCGGCACCGCAGGCCACGGCCAGGCCCATGCGGGGCGGCGGAGTCGGCGGACCGGCCTCCGGTGCCGGGGTGCGGCCTGGTGCCGGTTTTGGAGAGGCCGGACCCGGCCTGTACAACCGCGGAGGCGTGGGAGGACCGGCTTCGGGGCGGGGCGTGCGGCCCGGCGCCGGCTGGGGTGCGCCCGGTGCCGGGGTGGTGCGGAGGCCTGGGGTGGGCACCTGGAATCCCGCCTGGCAGGGCGGCCGCTACTGGCAGGCCAGGCCATGGACTGCCGGCTGGTACCGCGTCAACCCGGCGGGCTGGGGCTGGTGGGGAGCGCGGTCGGCCGCCTGGGGAGTCGCCAGCCTGGCCACTGCGTCGGCCGTCACCGATCTGGTGGACGCGGCGGTGGAGGAGCACAACACCGTGATCGTGGTGCCCCAGACCTCGATTCAGCTCGACTACGCCTCGGTGCAGGCCGTGCCGCCGAAGGGCGCCAGCTTCGCCTATGCCATCAGCGGCGGCAGCTATTCCTATGGCCAGGCGGATTGCGACCAGGGCCTGTTGCAGGGCCAGCCCCCCAGCACGGCAGATCAGGCCCAGTTGCTCAATGCCGTGTGCCAGATCGCCTATGGACCCGGCTGACGCCGCTCCGCAGGCGTGCAACGGTGGGGCACAGCTCCCTTGCACCCGACGTTCGGAGAGCCGTCCGCCACCAACAGCAACAGATCGATGCCCGCCACCCCACCTGCGTCCATCGAGCTGGTGGCCGGCGCCACTGCGGAGCTGCTCACCTGGGCCGAGGCCATCGAGTCCAGCGATGCCACCACCTTCGAAAAGGCACGCCTGCTCGCCACCCGCCTCGGGGCCCGTGGACGAGCCGATGGGCTGACGGAGATCGGCTTCTGGACGCCGGAGCTGTCCACCGGTGTGATTCAGCCGAAGAACATCGTGCTGGAGGTGTTCACACCCCGCCAGGCGATTGATCCGGCGTTGGCCGACCAGGAGGTGCGCTTCCGCCGCGACTACGTGCAGCTCGAGAAGCAGGGCGATTACCACTGGGGGGTGCTGCGTGGCCTGCAGCTGGGCAACCGCGAGATAATCGGCTCCCTCTACTGGCTCCGCTATCTCAGCCCGGAAACCAACGCTGTGTGCATCGTGGGCGACTGCCTCGGCACCTCCTTCCCCTACGGCGTCTATGCCCCAGCCGAGCTCTACGACCTGGAGTCACTGCAGCGCACGCGGGCGGATCTGGCCTATTTCCAGACACAGAATGAAAATCCTACCGTTGTTCCAGCGCCGCGGAACATTCTCCAGCTGCATGTCAAAACGGCATCCCCGAATGGCTACCTCTCGGGGCTGACGACCCTGTTCCGGGAGCTGGGCCGCAAGCTCAGCCGTGGGGAGAACCTCTCCCCGGCGGAAACCAATTTCCTCGGCTACGACGCCGTGCAGCTGCTGCCGACTGAACCCACGGTGGAATACCGGGGAGGGAGGCCCCATGAGGACGGCTTCTTAAGCCTGCGGGACGGCGATGAAGAGAGGCTGGATCCGGAAACCGAAGGCATCGTCAGTGAATCCGCAACCGTGCGGGTGCAGCTGCGTCGCCCCGATCTCCAGAACTGGGGCTACGACGTGGTGATCTTCGCTGGAGCGGCCACCAACCCCGCCCTGCTGGAAACCCTGCGGCCGGATGAGCTGGTGGATTTCATCGCCACGTTGCATACCTTCCCCACCGGGCCGATCCGGTTGATCTACGACCTGGTGTATGGCCATGCCGACAATCAGGCGATCGACCTGCTGAACGGCCGTTTCCTCAAGGGGCCGAACATGTACGGCCAGGATGTGAATCATCAGAATCCCGTGGTACGGGCGATCCTGCTGGAGATGCAGCGCCGCAAGGTGAACACCGGCGCCGACGGCATCCGAATCGACGGCGGCCAGGATTTCAAGTTCTTCAACCCGATCAGCGGCCGGGTCGAGTACGACGATCCCTATCTGCTGGCGATGGGCGATCTCGTTCAGGAGATCGGCGGCGATCAGTGGCGTCCCTTTGTGATCTATGAGGATGGTCGACCCTGGCCGGCGGAGGGCTGGGAAGAGATCTCCACCTACCGAGACCTGGTGGAGCTGCGCCCGGATTCCTACCAGTGGGGACCGCTGATCTTCGCCCACAACACTCCGGCCCTGAAGGGTTTCTGGGCGCACAAATGGCACCGCGTCTGCGAGAAGATGCAGTTCGGCTCCCACTGGATCACCGGTTGCGGCAACCACGACACCCTGCGGCGCGGCACCCAGGTGGATCTGAACGAGCCGATCAATCACCACCTGGGCAGCAATCTTCAGCAGGTGCTCAACAATGCCTACGACAACCCGGCGATCGCGGCACTCACCTATGGCTTTGCGCCAGGGCTGCCGATGGATTTCATCCACTGTCTGATGCGCGCCCCCTGGGGCTTCTTTCGCAACACCGACGACCGCTATGCCGTGAAGGTGGTGGCAGAGGAAGCGCCGGAATTCCTCGATTGGCAAGTGACGCCGGAGTTGTTTGCAGAGGCAGCACTGTTTCCCCGCATCAAACAGCTGGGGTTCGCTGAGCTGGGGCAGCTCCGGCGGTTTCTCGCCCTGCTGGTCGAGACCATCACGGACACCGATTACGACCTTGAACGGATGGCCGAACACTGCGCGCGGGCCGTGCCGGTGGAGACCGCCGGCATCGATGTGTTCTGGCTGAAATCATTCGCCCGCCAGTTCATGGAAGACGTGCACGAGGCCTGCAATGTCTGGTTGCACGCCGATCGGCTGCAGCCCACCCAGGCCGACTTCAACCTCTCGCTGCGGCGCTTCCGCCAGGCCCGGCCCTGGCTGGGCGACAACCTCGCTCCGGCAGAGCGGCTCAATCTGCTGGCCATCCCATCCACCACCATCTTCTATGGGCTGCGCTGGGAGCCACCGATCACGATGGATCCATCCCGGCATGGGGTGGCCCTCGTGGCCCACATGGGCGGCGAGACCATGGAGGTCCGTCTGCAGGAACTCTTCCCGAGCCACTGCGGTGGCTGGCAGCTGCTGCTCGCCTCACCGGGCCTGGAGCTCACCGCAGTCGACCTGGCTGGCGATGCGATCGCGCTGAGTGACAGCCAGGCGCTGCTCTTGGAGCCCCTGGCAGGCTGAGGGTTCAGGCCACCAGGACTGCGGCCTGGAACCTCAGCCCCGCTTCTCGAATTCGATCAGCCGCGAGAAGTAGAAGGGGGCCTTGTTGAGGCTGCGGCGGATCGGCTGGAAGCCGCAGGCCATCGCCGCCTTGACGATCCCTTCTTCCCGCAGGGTGTAGGCGCGGGTGGTCTTGCTGGGGCCGGGGAACAGCTGGCCGATCCCCTTGAGCAGCGCCAGCAGGGGGGTGTAGGGGGCAAAGCTCACGATCAGGCGCTTCTGCGCCATGCCGGCCAGATGGCGCACCATCTCCTCCGCGGCCGCCTGGGGGTAATGGATGAACACATCCAGGCAGATCACCGTGTCGTAGTGGCCCTCGAGGCTCTCGAGATCAGAGGCCGTGAAACGCAGCTGCTCGCTGGAGATTCCGGCAGAGGCGGCCCGGCGGCCGGCTTCCTCCACCATGGCGGCGGACAGATCGCTGGCGGCGATCGAACCTGCCCCCAGCTGGGCCAGGGGCAGGCTGAGGCTGCCCACGCCACAGCCGGCATCACAGAAGCTGCGGTTGGCCAGATCACCCTGCTCCTGCAGCCAGGCCAGCACCTGATCGACGGTCTTCTGGTGGCCGATGCGGATATTGCGCTGGACCCGGTTCACCTCGGAGCTGTCGCTGTAGATGCGATTCCAGCGCTCGAAGCCGGTGCTGTTGAAATAGGCCTCCACCACGGCTTTCTCGGCTTCTTTCGTGGGCATGGGGCTGGAATTCGTCGCTGGGAATCGTGGCGCGGATCCTAGGCAGCGCGTCGCCAGGCCAGACCCGTGCCGTCCTGATGCCAGCGCAACGCCTCGCTGAGCGGGGTGCCCACCAGCATCGTTTCCACGGAGCGTTCGTCGCCAAGCACCCGCCGCGGCGACACCGTGGCCGCGGCGATCGCCTGCTCCGGCCGGCCGCTCCAGCTGGCGAGCCGCCGCACCCCCTCCAGCAGGGGCAGGGTGACGCCAGCCAGGGTGCCGTCCTCCAGGCGGCAGGAGCCGTCTTCCACGAGCAGCAGCCGCTCATCCCAGGGGTGAGCGCCTTCCCCCAGTCCGTAGGGCGCCAGGGCGTCACTCACCAGCACCAGCCGATCCGGCGCCAGCCGCTGCAGCAGCACCGCCATCGACGGGGCCACATGCACCCCGTCGGCGATCAGGCCCAGGGCCACAGTGCCCGCCAGGATCGCCGCCGCCACCGGTCCGGGGCTGCGGTGCTGCAGACCGTCCATGGCATTGAAGGTGTGGGTCACCATGGTCACGCCGGCCCCATAGGCGTGCTGCGCTGCCGCCTCATCGGCGCCGCTATGGCCGAGGCTCACCACGATCCCCCGGGCCCGGAGGGCGTCGATCACGGCCTCGGCGCCGGCAAGCTCCGGGGCCAGGGTCACCAGATCGATGGCGTCCTCATGGCCGCCGATGCGCTCCTGCAGGGCCTCCAGGCTGGGCGGGCAGAGGTGCTGCGCTGGGTGGGCACCACGCCGTTGCGGCGCCAGAAACGGGCCTTCCAGGTGGGCGCCCAGCAGCCGGCAGCGCCCGGGCTGGTGCTGCTGGCGGGCCTGGTCCAACACCGTCAGGGCCTGGCGCAGGGGACCCACACCACAGGTCACCAGGGTGGGGCAGATCGCCTCCACCCCATCCGTCCAGAGCCGCTCCAGCAACTGCAGCAAGGTCGGCAGATCCGCCGGGGTGAGTTCCGGGAAGGCGAGGCCGAGGCCACCGTTGATCTGCAGATCCACCCCGGCCGGGCTGAGCCAGTCGCCCCCCCAGGCCTCACCGGCGGCGGCGCTGCCGGCCGGGATCGGCTCCACCACAGCGATCTGACCCGCCTCATCGATGCCGATCCGCCAGGAGCGGTTGTGGCCATGGCGGCAGGGGGAAGCCTGGGGCAGGCGGACGTGGCTGAGCCAGCGCATGGCGAAAGCCGACCCGGCGGCGGGGCAGGCGGAAAGATGCCATCCTCTCTGGCTTGCTCCCTCGGCCCGTCGTCGGGCGTTGCCCTTTGGTGTCCTCCCCTTCCGCTGCCGCTGCCGGATCCGCTGCCGACGCGGTGGCGCCCCAGGCCCAGCCCGTGCGGGTGGCGGTGATCATGGGCAGCGATTCAGACCTGCCGACCCTGCAGCCCGGGGTGGCGATGCTGGAGCGGTTCGGGGTGAAAGCGGAGGTGCGGGTGCTCTCGGCCCATCGCACCCCCCTGGAGATGGTGCAGTTCGCCCGCGAGGCGGCAGGCCGCGGCCTGAAGGTGATCATCGCCGGCGCCGGCGGCGCCGCCCACCTGCCCGGCATGGTGGCCTCGCTCACCACCTTGCCGGTGATCGGCGTGCCGGTGCAGACCCGGGCCCTGGGGGGCGTGGATTCCCTCCATTCGATCGTGCAGATGCCCGCCGGCATCCCGGTGGCCACGGTGGCGATCGGCAATGGCACCAACGCCGCCCTGCTGGCCCTGCAGATCCTGGCCACCGCCGATGCGGAGCTGGCCGCCCAGCTGGAGGCCTACCGCAGCGACCTGCACGACCAGGTGGTGGCCAAGGACACCCGCCTGCAGGAGCTCGGCAGCAGCACGTATCTGGAGCAGATGCCCCATGCTTGAGCGCCTGGTGCTGCCCCCCTGGCTGCGGTTCGGCCTCGCCCTGCCGCTGCTGGTTCTCAACCTCTGGGTGCTGCGGCAGCTGCTGCTGCCCCTGGCGCCGTTTCCGGCCCTGTTCCTGGGGGCAGCCCTGATCGCCTTTCTGCTGGATCTGCCGGCCCGCTGGCTGAAGGATCGCGGCATGCCGCGGCTGCTGGCCCTGGCCCTGGTGCTGGGGGGCGCCCTGGGGCTGGTGGCCCTGGCGGTGCTGTGGCTGGTGCCGCGGCTGGTGCAGCAGCTCGGCGATCTGATCAATGCGCTGCCCTCCTGGCTGGCGGAGGGGGAACTGCTGCTGCAGAACCTGCAGGACTGGGCCGTGCAGCGGGGCCTCCCCAGCGACTTCGGCAATCTCAGCAGTGATCTGATCAGCCGCACCAGCCGGATTGCCAGCCAGGTGAGCCAGCAGCTGCTGGCCCTGCTGGGCACCACGCTGGGGATCACGATCAACACGCTGATCGTGCTGGTGCTGGCCGCCTTCCTGCTGCTGGGCGGCGACGCCATTGTGGCGGGGCTCGGGATCTGGTTACCGGCGGGGGTGCGCTCCCTGGTGCTCACAACCCTGGGACGCACCTTCCGCGGCTACTTCGCCGGCCAGGTGGTGCTCGCCCTGATCCTCAGCGGCGCCCAGATCGTGGTGTTCACCCTGCTGGGTATTCCCTACGGCGTGCTGTTCGCCGTGGCGATCGGCTTCACCACCTTGATCCCCTACGCCAGTGCTCTCACGATCGTGGTGGTGAGCGTGCTGCTGGCGCTGGAAGACCCCCGCACCGCTCTGGAGGTGCTGGCGGCCGCGATCAGCGTCGGCCAGGTGGTGGATCAGGTGATCCAGCCGCGGCTGATGGGCAGCATCGTGGGGCTGCAGCCGGCCTGGCTGCTGGTGAGTCTGCCGATCGGGGCCCGGGTGGGCAGCCTGATGGGCTTCGGGGAGCTGCTGGGCCTGCTCCTGGCGGTGCCCCTGGCCAGCTGCGTCAAGACCTTCCTCGATGCCTGGGGTGAACGCTTGCGGGCAGGGGAGGCACCGGGCGAGCCACTCAGTTGACCGCCGGAATGATGCCCTGACTTTCGAGGTGGCTGATCACCTGGGCGACGCAATCGTCCAGGCTCTGGCCACCGGTGTCGACCCGCAGCTCCGGGTTCTCCGGTTCCTCGTAGGGGCTGGAGATGCCGGTGAATTCCTTGATCTCGCCGGCCCGGGCCTTGGCATAGAGACCCTTGGTGTCACGTTCTTCGCAGATGCCCAGGTCGGCGGCGCAGTGGATCTCGATGAAATCACCGCCATCGACCAGGGAGCGGGCCTTGTCGCGATCGGCCCGGAACGGCGACACGAAGGCGGTGAGCACCACCACACCGGCATCCAGGAAGAGCTTGGCCACTTCACCGATGCGGCGGATGTTTTCCTCCCGATCGGCATCGGAGAAACCCAGGTCCTTGCAGAGCCCGTGGCGGATGTTGTCGCCGTCGAGCACGTAGCAGGCCAGGCCCTGCTCGAACAGGGCCGAGTTGACGGCGTTGGCCAGGGTGCTCTTGCCGGCACCGCTCAGCCCGGTGAACCAGAGGATGGCGCTGCGGTGGCCGCGCTGGTGGGCCCTGGCCGCCCGGGTCACCGTGGAGTGGTGCCACACGATGTTGGTGGAAGCCCCCCGGCTGGTGAGCTCGCCGTAGGCGGGATTGGAGGCGGGGCTGGCAGTCATCGGCTGGCGCGGGACAGGGGGACGCAGGCAGGCATTCTCCCCCGCACCTGCCGCTGCCGGCCTCAGACGCTCTGCAGCCGGCAGCGCAGCAGCGCCAGCGCCTCATCCGGCAGGCCGAGAAAGCGATCCAGCCACGGATCGCCGCAAGGAGGCACGGTGGCGACTCCCACCAGCACCCCCTCCCCGGCGGCATCCAGCGGCCGGCCGGCGAGGCGATGCCGCCGGCTGGCCACCGCCCCGGTGCTGAGCCTGGTGTCCACCAGCAGATCCGGAGCGGCGTAGAGGCTGCCGATGCGGAAGCGGAAGCGGGCCTGGAACTGCAGGCTGAGCTGGCCGCTGGCCGGATCCAGCTGACCGGCCAGGGCGGTGGGCACGATGGCGATGTGCAGAAACGGCGGCAGAGGAAGGCCTAGCTGACGGGTGTTTCGGCTGCACAGCTCAGGGATCACCACGCCGGCTGGATCGAACTGCACGTCGTGCAGACCCTCAGCCCCAGGGGAGGAAAGGTGGCCAAGCGCTCCACCACCGCGGGCGTCGTAGCGGAAGCGCGGATACCCGCCGATCGCCAGGCCACAGCCATCGAGGGTGTCGAGCTGGATGGAGGGCATGGGGGGTGTTGCGTCGTGCTGGATGTCGCGCTGGACATGGCGCTGAATGCCGTGCAATCAGTCGCGCTGGATCGAAACGCTTTCAGGAGCGAACAGGAACACCTGATCGCCGGCCCGTTCGGAGGAGCCATCGAGGGCGAAGACACCGCCGGCGAGGAAGTCGACCACCCGCTGGGACACATCCTCGTCCAGCTGGGAGAGGTCCACGAGGATGGTTTTCTGCTCGCGCACCAGCACCAGGGCCGCACATCCCTCCGAGAAGGAGCCGGGATGCACGACAACCACTTCGATCGGACGGATCCAGAAGGGGTCGTCGATGGCCTGCAAGGTGCCCTCAAGATCCATCGGGGGGATGGTGCGTCGACCGGATGCCGGATCATCACCCGGGCATCCAGCCTGCCCTGCCGGCAGCTGGCCTGGCGTTCATCCGGCTCCAGAGGATCAGCAGGGCAGCAGATCGCACGCTTTGATCAGGAAGCCTCCTGATAGAGCGCTTCCAGCCGCTCGCGTTGAAGATCCACGTAGAGCACCGGCTCACCAGGCATGGGAGCTTCGGGATGACGGGGCGCCGCTGGGGGACTGGGGCGGCGGAATCCCTGGCTCATCAGGGCGAAGGAGCCGCCGAGCAGCACCGCAAAGACAATCAGATAGAGGATGGGGAACAGGACGTCCACGGGCGCACCGACGGTCCCCCAGACTAATGTAAAGATCTGTTAACCGTGACCGACGCGCCAGCGACTCCCCTCCTGTTCCTGGTGGTGCTCGGCGGTCGGACGGCCCGCTGCCACGTGGAGCTGCACGATGTGCGCTTTGTGGCGGGCGACTGCATCGAGGCCACCATCCCAGCCCTGCGCGCCCAGTGGTTCGGGCAGCGGCGCGGGCTGCACATCGACAGCTATGTGGCCGTGCATCTTGTGGACGGCTTTCAGGTGATGCTGCAGCCAGAGCCCCAGCAGGCCAGCGCCGAACGGCTCTACTTCGTGAACCTCGGTGCCTACGACCCTCGGCAGCTGGCGGAGTTGCACCAGTTCGGACTGGTGGTGGCCCGCTCACCCCAGGCCGCCAAGGCCAGGGCCAAGAGCCGCTGGCTGGTGGGAGCCACCGAGCAGCACAAAGACGATCTCTCCCTGCTCCAGGTGCTGCCGGAGGCGGACGACTGCCTCCCCCTGGCGCAGGTGGGAGCGTTGCACGTGCACCTGATCCCCGATCCGCAGGGGCGCCATCAGCCCCTGGTGCCCGACTGGTTCGGCTACCGGCGCATCGATCGGGATGACGTCTGATCGCGATCAGGCTGATCGTGATGCCAACGAACGCGATCAGGGCCTTCAGGCCGGCACCACCTGGCGGTAGCCGTTGGCGGTGCACACCTTCAAGGGGGTGTCGAACAGGGCGCTGAGGGGAGCGTCCTGCAGCAGAGCGTCGGCGGGGCCCTCGTTCACCACCCGCCCCTGGTTCAGCAGCACGGCTCGGCTGATCTCGGGAAGGATCGCCTCGATCTGATGGGTGACCAGCAGCAGGGTGGTGCCGGACTGGGCCAGCTGCCGCAGGATCGCCAGGAGCTGGTGCTTCGCCTGGAGGTCGAGGCCGTTGGTGGGTTCATCGAGCACCAGCACCTCGGGGTTGTGCACCAGGGCCCGGGCCAGCAGCAACCGGCGCCGCTGGCCATCGGACAGCTGGGCATAGGGCCGTTCCACCAGATCGGCCAGCCCCAGCTGCTCCATCAGCTCGGCCACCCGCTGGCGCTGGGGGAGGGTGGGCTGCTGACTGCGGCCGATCCCCACCGAGCCGAAGAAGCCGGAGAGCACCACATCAGCAGCGGGCACGCGGCCGACATAACCCGCCTGCAGATCCTGAGACACCAGGCCGATCCGGCCGCGCAGCTGCCAGAGGTTCACCGTCTCGCTGCCGAAGATCCGCAGCCGGGAGCCTGACCTGACCACGGGGTAGAGCTCGCGGCTGAGCAGCTTGATCAGGGAACTCTTGCCGGAGCCGTTGGGCCCCAGGATCACCGTGTGTTCGCCCAGGTGCAGCTGCAGGGAGAGGTCGTCGAAGACGCGGCGAGGTCCAAGCCAGACCTCGACCGCCTCAAGCTCCAGATAGGGGGTGGGGGTGAGCAAGCGGAGCCCTGACCATCGACCCACATGGTTGCGCACCAAGGCGGAGACAGCTGAAGAGGATCTTTCAGACGAAGCATCCAGCCATAAAATGATGTCTTGCGCAGGACGCGGCTGAGTATGGGATGACAGCTTCCGATTCACCGCTCGATTCCTCCTTCCCAGGCCTGCGGGCCCTTCACGACGCCACGCATCACCTGGGACTGGTGGAGCGGACCCGGCTGGTGATGGAACTCCTCAGCCACTACCAGGTGCTGGTCTGCAACCCCAACCGCACCTTCGGGGTGCTGCTGTTGAGCCATCTTCAGGAGTGGCGTGCCACTGGAGTCAGCCAGCGGCTGGTAGGCATCGCCCACACCAGCAATGAGGGGCGCTCGCTGATCGAGCGGGTCCAGGGGCGCCTGCTGGTGGTCACCACAGTGGCCCTGCAGGATGGCCCGGTCTACGGGTGGTCAGGAGAGTTGCACCGTCGCAGCTCACCCACCAAGGTGCTGATGCTGATGGATGCCGCCCATCGCACCACTGTGAAAACCGCGATCGATGCCGGTGTGGATGCGCTGCTGGTGCAGCACAACATCGGGCAAGGCGCGTTGCTGGAGGCCCTGGAAGCACTGGAAACCGGCCAGCGCTACCTCGATCCGGAGTGCCGGCTCGCCCTGGAAACACGCGAGCGGGCCAGCGACGAGCTCTCGGAACGCGAGATGGAGATCCTGCAGCTCGTAGCAGAAGGCTGCTCGAACCGGGAGATCGCCGGTCGGTTGTCCATCGCCGAGGTGACGGCCCGCGACCACGTCCAGAACATCCTGCGCAAGCTCCGGGTGGATAACCGCACCGCGGCCGTACTGGCGGGCGTGCGGCAGGGATATCTGCACTGGACGAACACCTGAGAACAGGATCCTTCAACTGCAGGGATGTTGCACTGCACCCCTGCAGTTGAAGGATCCTCCAGAGCCATCCTGCATGTGCAGGATGGAATCAAACGGCGCTGATTGCACTCTGGGATCAAGAGAAATCAGATCCGCCATGAACCCTCTCACCCTCCATCCAGAACTTCCCATCTCGAGCGAACCGATCACGGCTGTGACTCCTGAGATCAGCGCCTACGAATCCCTGGATTCCGAAGGGGATCTACTGGTTCAAGAAGCAGAAGGGTTGCATGCAGACCCCGACCCAACCAGCACCTGGGAAACGCTTTCTTTACCCCCCTCCACAGAGACCCTCCATTTCTCGACGGCAACAGAAAGCATGGGCGGAGCACCCAGCGGAACCCTGCTGCACCACAGCAGGCACTATGTAGGCATGGGTCGCTGGACGAATGCATGGGTGTATTCCACCGGCGCGACGCACATGGCAGAAGGCTCGACCAACCTGGACAAACCCAACTGGGGATCACAACAACAGTCAGGAGGCACCGGCTTTTACGTTCCCAGCGAGATTTACGGCAATTCCCAGGACAACCTCATCGTGGGATACAACTCGGCGAAAACATCAAGTGGCGAGGAATTCTACCACCACAATGACCGCATCGATGGTGGCGGAGGCAATGACACGATCTATGGCCAAAATGGCTATGACCTACTCCGAGGAGGAAGCGGCAACGACCATCTGCTGGGCGGCAACCACAACGACACGCTCGAGGGAGGCGACGGCCAGGACTTGCTGGAGGGAGGCAACGATCACGACCTGCTCCACGGCGGAGATGGCAACGATCGCCTGCTGAGCGGCACCGGCACAGACACCCTGATGGGGGGCGCCGGAGATGACTGGCTGATCGTGGATACGATGGCAGGGAGCGACCAGAACCGCCTGAGCGGCGGCAGCGGCTTCGACACCTTCGTGCTGAGCCCACTGGTGGCACCTGCGCTTCAATTCAATGAAGGCGTGGAAACCGCGTTTTCCCACTCCGTCGCCGCAAAGGGGCTTGGACGCGCGAGCGTAGTGGCACTTGCCACAGGGAACTTTGCTCTCTCTTCAGCCCTGAATCTGGGACAGGGACTGCTCGAATACCTGAACTCCAACGACAGCACTGCCCCCTCCTACTCACTGCAGTGGAGCAAGGCGCAGATCATCACGGACTTCAACCCCTACGAAGACTCCCTGATCCTCAACCTGCATCCGGACAAAGACAAGCCCCAGATCGTGGCCAAGCAGTTCTCCAGCAACAGCGGAGGCTTCTATGTCATGCAGGAGATCAATGGCGCCCCCGCCTATCTCGCCGATGTCACCATTGACATGGATGCCATGCTCGCCCACGCGCAGCGCAACGGACTCGGCCATCTCTCCAATACCGACCTGGCAGACCTGGCCTTCTCCACCCTGCGCCGCAGCTACGTGATCGCCGATGGCACTTCATCGCAACTGCAGATGCAGGAAGGCGAGCGGAGCGTGAACCTGGATGGCCTCGATCAGCTGGGCGGCGATTCGATGATCATCCTCGGTGCCCACGGGGCTACCACCGTCAGCAAGGGGGTCAACGGCGTCTCCTCCTTCAGCGGCACAGCGCTCGACGACATCCTGGAGGGTCACCACTCACCCAGCGCCAACCATCCCGACATGAGCCGCGCCGTGCTCTACGGACTCGCGGGGGACGACATCCTCATGGGCGGCGGCGGCTCCAATCTTCTCTATGGCGGGGAGGGCATCGACACGGCCTTCTACGGCTATGCCAGCAACAGCGCCACCCAGGGCATCACGGTGGACATGGCCACCACGGTGGATGGAGCGGTGCTGCTGCACAACGGCATCCGTGA
Organism: Synechococcus sp. CCY9202; assembly: GCF_034931685.1. Taxonomy (NCBI): domain Bacteria; kingdom Bacillati; phylum Cyanobacteriota; class Cyanophyceae; order Synechococcales; family Synechococcaceae; genus Synechococcus; species Synechococcus sp. CCY9202. Next base: position 2,609 of record NZ_JAYGID010000010.1, on the reverse strand, counting down.
GCTGGGCAAGCCGATGGTGGCGGAAGGTGCAGACCTGGACTACCTCTATGGGATCGAGAACATCGTGGGTTCGGACCGCGATGACATCATCCGCGGCGACCATGCTGACAACCTCCTGGTCAGCGGCCAGGGCAACGACACCCTCGCCGGCCGTGGGGGTCGCGACACCTTCCTGCTCAATGGCGGCACTAACACCATTGAAGACTTCACAGGAGGCGTTGATCAGATTCAGATCGTCATGGAGGCCTACGACGGGGTCAGTTCAGGCTCTGATCTCATGATCACCTATTCCGAGACGGACGGATTGGGCAGGATCTCCACAACAACTGGCACCAACATTGCGATTCTTGAGGATTTTGATCTTTCTAAGTTTGATATAGCCCGAGATGTCCAGCTCCTCGATGCCAAAGGCCAGGCCCTTGCAGGCACGGGCAGAGTTGAGCTGATCTCCGACGAGGAGCACACAGACCCAGAGTCTGACGTGATCACAGGCGAGCCCATCCAGCCGCTCCTTCCGTGGGCTATCCAGCCACTGATTCCAGATGACGACATCACCGATGGGCTTTCGGATCCAGGCAACGGCTCGCAGGTCGATCAGGTAACCGGCATCTTGGTCAACAGCACGGATACGTATCTGATGGCACAGAGTGGCGTGGCGGAGCGCATCGTGATCCCCTACGCCTGGGGACAATCGCTCACGATTGATGGCTTCAATCCCAGCGAAGACGTGCTGGATCTGACCGTCTTCCGGAACGAATCCATCCTGCCGGGATTCATGGATCAGCCCGGCGGCACGCTGGTGGATCTGGGCTTCAATGCTCAAACTATCAACCTGAGCGAGATTATGGTCGCAGATCTGACCCAGGGGGCGGTGCTGCTGAGCTGACTCATCGCGCCCAGGAGGATGCCGATCTCTCCCCTCAGGGGCCGCGAAGGCTTCTGGGGGGAATCAGGATGGGTTGGCCCCTCGGCTCATTCCAGGTCGACGGATTCGAGCAGGATGCGGCTGCGCATCAGCCGGTCAGCATCGATTGACCAGGCAACGATCTGGCTGTGCTTGGCCTGCTCGTCGGCCTTCATCTCCTCCACCACCTCATCGTGGAAACCCTCCAGGTGGCGGACCAGCGTCAGGGCGATCTGCTGGTCTTCGGCGGTGCTGATATCGAGCTGTTCGATCAGATCGAGCACCTCCTGCACCCTGGCACTCAGCTCCCGGTCGGGCTTCTCCGGACGCTCGGACCTGGCCTGCATGGCGATCAGTTCATCGGGGCTGCCGGGAATGCCGGTCGCCGGCGGCTCAGACGGGTCGGAGTCGACCATTTCGGGATGCACGCCCTCGTTGGGATCAGCGGGCTTGCCGCCGTGGTAGCGGTAACGGCCGCTGCGGCGCTGGGGCTCCCCCGACGAGGATTTCAGCGGCTGATCGGAAGGAAAGCCCATCGCAGAGGGGGGTGTCATTGTTCCCAGGATCGGGCCGATGGGGCGCAGCTGCCGTGTGTGTCGCGGCGGCCAGGGAGGCATCCAGGGAAATGCAGTCTGTGGGGTCAGGTCGGCGGAGAGGGCGAGGTCGGCGGAAAGGTCGGCGGTCCGGCCTGACGGTCCAGAAGGTGGAGCAGCAGCAGCTCCAGGCGCTCCAGGCGCTGCTCCATCCGCTCGAGGTGCAGGATGATTCGCTGTTGGGTGGCCGCCAGGGCCTCGCCATGGCGGAGCGTGTCACGGCTGGGCCCGCCGACGGATCCTTCCGCTTTGCCCTGCGGCCACTGACCGCCTTCGACCGTGCGTTGGACCAGGGCCCAGGAGACCCTGCCGATCCCTGCCGGTGGGGGGCCGAGCCTCTCCTCAAGGAGGGCCCGGGCCGGGGCGAGGGTACGGAATGGATCTGTGATCACTCCTTCCAACGAAAGGGCTGAAGCGGATCTTTCAGCCGAAGCATCCAGCCATACAATGAAATCTTGCGCATGACGCCGGTAAGCATTGGAGGAAAGCTTCCGATTCACAGCTTGATTCCTCTTTCCCAGACCTCCGTGCCCTGCACGACCCCACGCATCACCGGGGACTGGTCTGCAACCCCAGCCGCACCTTCGGGGTGCTGCTGTTGAACGATCTTCAGGGGTGGAGTGCGACTGGAGCCAGCCAGGGGCGCCGGCTGGTGGTCACCATGGTGGCCCTGCAGGACGGTCCGGTCTACGGGTGGTCAGGGGAGTTGGACCGTCGCAGCTCACCCACCAAGGTGCTGATACTGATGGAAGCCGCCCATCGCGCCACGGTTAAAATCGCAGCCGATGCCGGTATTCATGCACTGCTGCTGCTGCATCACAACAGCGGGCAAGGCGCGCAGCTGGAGAACCCGCAAAGCCAAAACGAAGTTGATCAGGATCTGCCAGGACAGGAGACATCACGCACTCCCCACCTGGGCACAGGCAAGCATGACTTCTCGGTTTCACTGCGTGATCCTCAATCCCCTTCCACCCATAGGACGTCTTTAAGAGTTTGCTGAAAAACCCCGCCACCTCTGCGAGAATGGGCCAACTGCCCCAGGTTTGATGCGAGGTCAGCAGGAGCGCAGCGGCTCCTTGTTCTCCTACGTCTCGATCGAGGAGCGGATCCCG
>NZ_JAYGID010000009.1:0-84579 GCF_034931685.1 Synechococcus sp. CCY9202 | reverse complement strand
AGAGGCCAACGATGCCGAAATCGGGCAGTTTGCGGCTCTGATAGCCGCCGATCCGACTTTTTGAGCCGGAAATCCACTGATGCCTGTGGAAAACTGGCTCGTGGGCTCGTTTTTCAGCAAACTCTTAAGGCCGCCTTCATACAGCATCTGCTCCACGAGTTGTTCGGTGCCCTCGAGTTGTTGCAGCACAGCCTTCGTCTCCGTCACCGTGAACACCTGTCCCACCGTGGCCAGATGCGAAAGGAACGCATTGATCTCCTGCTCGCCCATCTCACGCGGATGGCGCATCCCGTGAACGTGCAGAACTTGATGATGATTCATGTCTGCGGTGCGGAACCACCTTCAGGGTTCCCCGCCCGGTCCCTGCCGCGCTCGCGCCAGTGTTGTCTCCAGTTCCCGACGCCACTCGCCCGGCGCGAAGCTGTGCCAACGCCCATGGCCGGGCAGCAGCCAGCGCACGTCCAGATCCAGCAACCGCTCCACTGAATACAGCTGCTCCGGCCAGTTCCACCAGCAATAGCGCTGGGAGGCCACCACCCCCGGCGGAGCCACGCCCCACCAGAGGTGGTCGCCGCTGAACAGCACCTGCTCGGCGAACAGCACCGCCACTGAGCCGGCCGTGTGTCCCGGCACCGGCAGCACCAGCAGGTCGGCATCGAGCCGGATCGGCTCCGTGTCTTCGAAGCGGTGCTCCGCCTGCGGCGCGGCCTCCGCATCAGCGCTGTGGATCCAGCGTTCGGCGCCGAACCGCTTGGCCCAGGCCTGGTGGTCGGCCACATCGTCGCGGTGGCTGAGCAGGATGCGGCTGACGCCGCCCAGGGCCTCGATCCGGCGGGCCAGCGCTGCGCTCCAGCGCGGTGAATCGATCAGCACGTTGTCTGAGCTGCCATCGGGTCGTCGCTGGGTGATCAGCCAGCTGCTCGCCCCGAAGCTCTGGCGCGACGCCCAGCCGCAGTAGTGCACCTCCCCCTGCGGCAGGCTCACCACCAGCGATGGGAAGCCATCGGCTGGAGTGAGCGCCAGCAGGTCTCGGCTGGTGCCGATCGCGGCCACCGGGCAGGCCTGCAGCGCCAGCAGGGCGGCGCGGGTCTCGGCATCGCCCTGGGGCTGGGCCCAGACGTGCGAGGTGCTGCCAGTGGGGGCGAAGTGGGCCGGATCGAACTGCCAGCAGGTGCCGCAGTCGATGCAGTTGGCATCCACGTAGAAGGGGCCGCCGGCATTGGCGGCCAGGCGCTCGCTCGCACGGGCCATGGCGGTGAGGCAATACCACCCTCAGCCTGGTGGATCGCTCCGCTCTGGCCCACGGTCTGGTGCTGGGGCTATAGAGCAACGGCACCCTGTTCCGGCCCGATGGACCCCCGCGCGGATCTCACCAGCCACTTTCTCCAGCTCGCCAGCGGTAACTGGGTCACCAAGATGATCCACGTGGCTGCCGAACTGGAGCTCGCCGACCATCTGGCCGCCGCCAACCCCGAGGGCCTGACCGCCGAGGAGCTCGCCGCCCAATGCGGCGCCGATGCCGATGCCCTGTTCCGGCTGCTGCGGGGCCTGGCCAGCCTGGGCCTGTTCGCCGAAACCGAGCCGCGCCGCTTCGTGCTCACCCCCCTGGCCGACCTGCTGCGCAGCGACCATCCCGCCTCCCAGCGCCAGTTCGTTCGCATGCTCGGCGGTGAGCACTACGACGCCTGGGCCGACCTGCTGCACAGCGTGCGCACCGGCGAGAGCGCCTTCCGCCACCACTACGGCGAACCCGTCTTCCCCTGGTACGGCCACAACCCCGAGCGCGGCGCCATCTTCGACGGCGCCATGACCGACTTCTCCCGCGTGGAGACCCAGGGCCTGCTGGCGGCCTACGACTTCAGCTCCCTCACCCACCTGGTCGACGTGGGCGGTGGCCGGGGTCAGCTGCTGCAGGCGGTGCTGCACCACCACGGCCACCTGCGCGGCACCCTGTTCGATCAGCCCTCCGTGGTGGAACCGGTGACGGTGCCGCCGGAGCTGGAGGGGCGCTTTCAGGTCGCCTCCGGCGACTTCTTCCATTCCGTGCCGGCCGGAGCCGACGCCTACCTGCTCAAGCACATCCTCCACGACTGGGGCGATGACGCCTGCCTCACGATCCTGGGCCAGATCCGCGCCGGCCTCGCCCCCGGCGGTCGGGTGCTGATCCTCGAGCAGGTGATTCCGCCAGGCAACGATCCGGCCCCCGCCAAGATGCTCGATCTGAACATGCTTGTGATGACCGAAGGCGGACGCGAGCGCACCCCCGGTGAGTACGCCCGGCTGCTGGAGCGGGCCGGCCTGCGTCTCGAGACGATCACCGCCACGCCGTCGCCGATCAGCGTGGTGGAGGCGGTGCTGGGCTGAGCCTGCCTGAGTTGTTCCATGACCGCCACCTTCCCGTGGGTCCGGGCGCGCCTGTCGCGCCGCATCGCCTTCTGGATCTTCCTCAATTTTCTGGTGGTGGAGGCGATCGTGCTGGTGCCGTCGGTGCTGCGCCAGGCCGAGCGGCTGGGCCTGCAGCTGCGGGAGATTACCAGCGCCAAGATCCAGTGGCTGGTCACCATGCAGGCGCCAGGAAGTCCTGAGGCCCTGCTGCAGGAGGTGAAGCGGCTGCAGGGGCCAACCATGGTGGCCGATCTGAACGGCGCGGCGCTCTACCGCGCCTCCACCGGGGAGCTCCTGGGGGGCTTCGGTTCCAAACCCAGCCTCCGCTCGGCTGCGGCTGCCGATGCTTCGCTGCAGGGGCGCTGGTTTCCCGGCGAGAACGCCTACGACGGCCGCTGGAGACCCCAGGTTCTGCGGGGCAACGACCTGGTGCTGATCGTGCGGCACAACGATGCCGCCCTGCGCCAGGGCCTGCTGGTCTACGTGCGCAACATCGTGCTGATCGTGCTGGGCATCGCCAGCGTTCTCACCCTGATCACGATGGTGGTGATGCAGCGCCTCGTGATCGGCCGGGTGCTGCTGCTGCATGATCACCTGCTCCGATCCGGCACCGCCTTTGAGGAGGGGATGCCAGCCGATCCAGACAGTTTTCTCATCCCGGTCGCCGCCGCGCGCCGCACCGATGAACTCACCGACGTGATCGAGGCCTTCAACCGTTCCTTCCAGCGCACCAGTGGCGAGATGGAGCGTCGCATCGCGGCGGAGATCTCCGCCCAGGCTGAGCGGGACCGGTCCGAGTCGCTGCTGCTCAATATCCTGCCGGCGCCGATCGCCGAGCAGATGAAGCGTGGCAGCCACACGATCGCCGAGACCCACGCTGATGTGACGGTGCTGTTCGCCGACATCGTGGGGTTCACCGCTCTCTCCTCCCGGATTGATGGCGACGCCCTGGTGGTGCTGCTCAACCGCGTCTTCTCCAGCTTCGACGATCTGAGTGAGCGCCACGGGCTCGAGAAGATCAAGACGATCGGCGACAGCTACATGGTGGTGGGCGGCCTGCCGACCGCACTCGACCATCACGCCGAGGCCGTGGCGGAGATGGCCCTGGCGATGCAGGCGGCGATCGCCCAGGTCGAGGCTCCGGTGGCAGGGTCGCTCGCTCTCCGCATCGGGATCCACAGCGGGCCCGTGGTGGCCGGCGTGATCGGGCGCCGCAAGTTCATCTACGACCTCTGGGGCGAGACCGTGAACGTGGCCAGCCGCATGGAATCGAACGGGGAGCCGGGCCGGATCCAGATCAGTCAAGCCACCTGCCGCAAGCTGGCCGGCTCCTATGCCACCGAACGTCGCGGCCAGGTGCCGATCAAGGGCGTGGGGGAGATGACCACGTACTGGCTGCAGGGCCGACTTGCGTCGTAGTCGCTTCAGCCGCTTGAGCCGTTTCAGCCGCCGAGGTAGGCCATCTCTGCCGGAGTGGCTCGGCCCGCGGTCGTGCCAACGGCCTCCCTACGGTCTTCGCTGTAGCGGTCCTGCCGCTGTTGCCAGAGTGCCCCGATCGCAGCCCGCAGTCCCGCCGCATCCGCTGATGCTCCTGTGGCCGGCCGGAGCCAGGGTTTGAGGTCGCTGCCGCCGCTGGCGAACAGGCAGGTGTAGGCCACGCCGTCGGAGGTGACCCGCAGGCGATTGCAATCGCCGCAGAAGGGGGCACTGATCGAGGCCACCACCGCCACATGCAGCGGCGCGGCGCCGGCTGAAGACCCCGGGTTGTCGAGGTAGCGCCAGCGGCTGGCGGTGCCCTGGGCCGGACGCCCCACCGGTTGCAGCGGCCAGTGGGCTCCGATGTGCCGCACCATCTCGGCGGCGCTGAGCACCTGCTGCGGGTCCCAGCCGTTGCGGTTGCCCACATCCATGAACTCGATCAGGCGCAACTCCACCCCCCGCTGACGCGCCAGGGCCGCCAGCGGGATCAGCTGGTCGTCGTTGCGGCCGCGGGCGATCACCGCGTTGAGCTTCAGCTCCCCCCGGGCCGGATCGAAGCCGGCGGCGCGGGCATGCTCGATCGCCTCCAGCACCCGTTGCAGCAGTCGCTCCCCCCGTGCCGCCTCGGCCTCTGCGGGCGGGGCGGTGCTGGCGAGACCGGCCATCCGGGCCACGCTGGCGCCATCGGTGCCATCGAGACTGAGCGTGATCCGATCCAGCCCGGCCTGCCGCAGCGCCCTGGCCCGTTCCGCCGTGAGCAGCGCCCCATTGCTGGTCAGGGCGATCTCGCGCAGCTGGCCGTCCGGGCCACGGTTGCCGTGTCCGCCGGGCTCACCGCCTTTCAAGGGCTGCAGGCTGCTGATCAGCTCCTCGAGCGGTGCATAGAGCAGTGGCTCCCCGCCCGTAAGCCGCAGGGAGGAGAAGCCCAGCCCGGCGGCGGTCTCGACCAGTTGCCGCCGCTCCGCCAGGGTCAGCAGCTCGGGCGGATCCCGATCGTCCGGGCAGCAGTAGGGACAGGCCAGGTTGCAGCGGGCCGTGAGCGACAGCCGCAGCACCCCCGGCGCGCGGTGGTGGCGATCGAGCAGAGGGACTGGGGGGTCTGAGGCGGCAGGGTCCACGCGGGCATCAGCCCTTGAGGCTTCGGCTCCGCCCAGCCTGCCGGGTTCCGCCTTGGGCTGGCGAGTCACGGCCCGGCTGCCTTGTCCGGTCGTGCGGCTGGCCCGTCGTGTGGCCAGTCGTGCGGATGGTTGCAGTTCCTCAGCTGGGAGGGCTCCAGCCTCACCGGCAGCACCGGCTGGCGATCCAGCCAGCCATGAAGACGGCGATGGTCCAGCGCCAGCCAATCCTCCAGATCGCGGCGCAGCGTTGCCGTGTTCGGGTAGGCCCCCAGCAGCGGCTGCAGGCGCTGGCCGTCGTGGGCGAGGCAGAACTGGTGGGGGTGTTGGTCTGCGGCCTCGAGCAGCTGCCGCAGGCTCTGGGTCTCCAGCCAGGGCATGTCCACCGGCATCAGCAGCAGGATTGCGTCGTCCGGGTGGCGGTGCATCAGCCGCGCCAAGGCCCGCAGCGGCCCTCGCGAGGGGGGTGGTTCCTCGAAGCAATCCAATGGCACGCCCAGGGGCTGCGCCAACCCTGCGGCCAGGGCCAGGTGGGACGAATGGCGGCTGCAGAGGGTGATCGGCCGGCCCAGGGACGCCAGCCGTCGCAGCCCCCGCTCCAGCCAGGGGCCGCCGGACGGATGGGGCAACAGGGCCTTGTCGCGGCCCATGCGGCGGCTGTCACCACCGCTCAGCAGGCAGCTGCGCAGCAAGGATCAGCACTGCTCAGCCGGTGGATTTCGGCAGTAGCTGCTGCTTGGGAGGATCACGCTGCCGCACACAATCGTCAGAGGTCTGGTCATGACATTCGCTGATCAGATGGCTTGAGAATGCCAAGGAGGGTGGCTGAACCATTGCTCTGTCTTCCGGGATCGATACAAGCAGCGATGCAGTCCGGCATGAAGGCTGCTCGATGACCATCCGTAGCTGTGGCTACATCGCGGGTTTGGTGTGAGCTGGTCTAATGCCTGAGCGGTTGGCATTGTGCGCCGCTCAAAGGCTCCGCCCGATTTTCGAGAGGTGAGGGTCGCCATCTTGATTTCACATGCTTGCCGAACTCTGGTCACTCCAGGGCAGATATAAGACACTGCATCTCACCTGGTTTGCCTTTTTCCTTACTTTCGTTGTCTGGTTCAATCTTGCACCCCTGGCCACCACGGTCAAGGCCGAATTTGGGCTCAGCGTTCCTCAGATCCGCACCCTGGCGATTTGCAACGTTGCCCTGACAGTGCCCGCCCGCATTCTGATTGGAATGCTGCTCGACAAGTTTGGACCCCGAATTACCTACTCCACGTTGTTGGTGTTTTCGGCGATCCCCTGCCTGATGTTTGCGGCCGCTCAGGATTTCAACCAGCTGGTTTTGGCCCGCTTGTTGCTTTCCATCGTGGGCGCCGGATTTGTGATCGGCATCCGAATGGTGGCTGAATGGTTTCCCCCCAAGGAGATTGGCGTTGCCGAAGGGATTTATGGCGGCTGGGGAAATTTCGGCTCGGCTTTCTCTGCCTTGACCCTGGTGATCGTGGCCGGCTGGCTGTCATTCTCCGGCGGTTTTGAAGTGGATGGTGCTGTTCTGAACTGGCGAGGTGCAATTGCCTTGACGGGCATCATTTCGGCCGTCTATGGATTGATTTATTATTTTAATGTAACCGATACTCCCCCCGGAAAAACTTATCAGAAGCCCCTTAAGACTGCTGGTCTCGAGGTGACATCGATCAAGGATTTCTGGGGTCTGATCGGCATGAATGTGCCCTTCGCGGCGATCCTGGCGGTGCTGGCATGGCGCCTCCAGAAAGTGAAGTTCCTTGATGCAGGTGGATATACGATTGCCCTGCTCCTGGTGCTGGCTTTCTTCGTCTTCCAGACCTGGGGCATTATTCGTACCAACAAAGACTTGATTCAAGGGAATCGCACTTACGACAAGGAAGACCGCTACCAGTTCAAGCAGGTGGCGATCCTGGAGCTCACCTATATCGTCAATTTCGGGTCCGAGCTGGCGGTGGTGTCGATGCTTCCCACCTTCTTTGAAACCACCTTTGACCTTCCCAAGGCAACGGCGGGCATCCTGGCCTCAGCTTTTGCCTTCGTGAACCTGATCGCCCGTCCTGGCGGCGGCCTGCTGTCCGACAAGCTCGGTTCACGCAAGTCGACCATGGGATTTCTCACCATCGGCCTGGGTATCGGCTATCTGGTGATGAGCATGATCAAGCCCGGCACTTTCACCGGCAATGCTGGCATTGCCCTGGCCCTGGTGCTCACGATGGCCTGCTCGTTCTTTGTGCAGGCTGGCGAAGGCTCCACCTTTGCCATGGTGCCGCTGGTCAAGCGCCGGGTCACCGGCCAGATCGCCGGTATGGTCGGGGCTTACGGCAATGTGGGGGCCGTGGCTTACCTCACGATCTACAGCCTGCTGCCCGTCTGGATGGGTGGCGCTTCGGCGGAGCCTTCGCCTGAAGTGATTGCTGCCTCCAACAGTGCCTTCTTCCAGATCCTGGGAGTGGCTGGCTTGATCGTGGGCTTCATGTGTTACTTCTTCCTCAATGAGCCCAAGGGCTCCTTCGCTGATCAGCATGAGGGTGAAGCCGTTGCTGCCGCCTCCACCGCGGGCTGATTGCCCGCTGTTTTGAGGCCTGGCTCTCCACCACGACCGTCGACATCTGGCAGGCCGATGGCCTGCCTTTTCCATTGTGATCGTTGTCTGTTCATGGTTGATTCCGCTGCCTCTTCCCTGCGCTCCCAGTGCCCCTATTGCGGAGTTGGGTGCGGGCTTGAGCTGATGCCGCCGGCCTCGAAAGGCAAGCCCACCCGTCGAGGTGACGATGGCCTGCCGGTCTGGGGTGCCCGGGGCGATCGGCAGCATCCCTCCAGTCTCGGACAGGTCTGCGTCAAGGGAGCCACGGTCTGCGACACGCTGGATGGGGGAAGGCAGCTGCAGCCCCTCTATCGCGCCAGCCTGGATGATCCGTTGGCGCCGATCTCGTGGGATCTGGCCTTGGATCGGATTGTGCACCAGATCAAGGCGAGTCTGGCTGGCAAGGGGGCAGACGCGATCGCCATGTATGGCTCCGGCCAGTTTCACACCGAAGACTATTACCTCGCCCAGAAGCTGTTGAAGGGGGCGATCGGTACCAACAACTTTGATGCCAATTCACGCCTCTGCATGAGTTCGGCCGTGGCCGGCTATACCCGCAGCCTCGGCTCTGACGGCCCGCCCTGCAGTTATGACGACCTCGATCACTGCGGCGTCGCCTTTCTGATCGGCACCAACCTGGCGGAATGCCACCCCGTGCTGTTTCAACGGCTGCTCAAACGCAAACGACGCCAGCCAGGATCCCTGCAGATGGTGGTGGTGGATCCGCGCGCCACCGCCACCGCTGCCGCTGCCGATCTGCATCTGCCGATTCGTCCGGGCACTGATCTGGTGCTGCTGCACGGAATGGGTCATCTGCTGCTGCGTCAGGCGCTGATCGATTTTGAGTTCGTCGAGGGGGAAACCGAGGGGTTTGCGGCCTATGCCCAACTGCTCCAGGCCTGGACTCCCGATCGGGTGACCCGGATCTGCGGCATCACAGAAGACCAGTTGCAGGCTGTGGCCTCCCTGTGGGGTGGTGACGGTCCGGTGCTCAGCCTCTGGTCCATGGGCGTCAACCAGAGCGTCGAGGGCACCGCCACCGTGGCGGGAATCATCAACCTCCATCTGATCACCGGCCAGATCGGCCGTGTGGGCGCCGGCCCGTTCTCGCTCACGGGTCAGCCCAATGCGATGGGGGGGCGGGAGGCGGGAGGCCTCTCCCATCTCCTGCCCGGCTATCGCACGGTGGTGGATCCTCTGCATCGCCGCGAGGTGGAGCAGGTCTGGGATTTCGGACCTGGTGCGATCAGCCCTGCCCCCGGGCTTGCGGCCTGGCAGCAGGTGGAAGCGATGGAGGCGGGCGAGCTCGATCTCTGGTGGGTCGCCGCCACCAATCCGCTGGTGAGCCTGCCCAATCTCGAACGGGTCAAGGCGGCGCTGCGGCGTTGTCCCCTGGTGGTGGTGAGTGAGGCCTATGCGGAGACGGAAACGGCTCAGTACGCCCATCTGGTTCTGCCCGCTGCCCAGTGGAGCGAGAAGGAGGGTGCCATGACCAACTCCGAGCGGCGCGTCACCCTCTGCCCCGGCTTCCGCCCTGCCCCCGGCCAGGCGCGGGCCGATTGGCAGGTGTTCGCCGAGGTGGGCCGCCGGCTTGGCTTCGTGGATCAGTTCAGCTATGCCTCAGCCGCCGAGGTCTATGCCGAGTTCGTGCAGCTCACGGCCGGCCGTCTCTGTGATGTCTCCGGCCTGAGCCACGACCTGCTCCGCCGTGAGGGTCCCCAGCAGTGGCCCTACCCGAAGGACGCGGAGCCCACCACCGAAGCGCGGCGGCTGTACACCGATTGGTGCTTTGCGACCCCCAGTGGGCGCGCCCGCTTGATCGCCGAACAGCCGATGGGGCTGGCCGAGCCCCCCAGTGAGGCCTATCCCCTGGTGCTCACGGTGGGGCGCTACCTCGGCCACTGGCACACCATGACCCGCACGGCCCGTGTTCCCCGGCTCACGGCGATGCATCCCGAACCCCTGCTGGAGATCCATCCCGACGATGCGGAGTCCCTGGGGCTGGAGAGCGGAGCCCTGGCCTCGATCACCTCGCGGCGGGCCAGCATCACCGCCAGGGTCGACATCACCGAACGGATTCGGCCAGGCACGGTTTTTCTGCCGATGCACTGGGGATTCATGCAGGAGCAGGCCTGTGAAGTGAATGCCCTGTTGCATGAGCAGGCCTGCCCGATCTCGAAGCAGCCTGAACTCAAGGCAGCGGCGGTGTGTGTGCGGCGGCGCAGTCGCGAGCAGCTTCAGGGGAAGATTTCCGCCAGCGCAGCCGCCAGGTTGTGATGGTCGTGCCCGGGGCGGGCCAGCTTGCAGAGGGCGAAGCGCTCCAGTTCTGACAGGGCAAGCCAGCACTCCGGGCTGAGGCTGTATCCCAGTTCGGCGGCGGCCGTCGTGACCGCCACGGGCGGTTCACCTCCCCGCTGCCAGGGTTCCTGGCTGGCGATCGGCAGGTCTGTGGCTTCGCCATCCGGCAGGTCCCGGGTGCGCTGCTTCAGATGGGTGGCCAGGGCCCGGAGTGCCTCGGCATCGTCGCCCCAGAGCACCAGCTCCTGCCGCTCCGCTTCGGGCATCGCCAGCCAGTGGCTGAGGCGAAGTTTGATGCCGGCCAGATCAAGTTTGCGCCTCACACAGAGAGGGATGCAGCGCCAGTTGCCGACGAAGTCGTGCTCAAAATCAAAGCAATGGCTGCCCTGACTGGCCTGGTCAGGACGCATCGGCCCTCCACTGGATCAGACGCTGCAGCTGGGTCAGACCGGCGCCGCTGTTCACCAGGTTCCGGGCCATGGCCAGGCCACGCTCGAGATCGGCCTGCACCCCCGCCAGAGAGAGATAGACGCCTGCATTCCAGATCAGAGCCGTTGTCAGCGGGCCCTGTCCGCCCAGGGCCGCCAGCGCCTGTTGACTCCAGCTGTCCAGCTCGAGCCAGGGCACATCGTTGTCGTAGCAGCCATGGTCACGGGGATGGAGGATCATCCGCTCGATCTGGTCACCCCGCGCACGGGCGGTGATGCAGGCCCGGCTGATCGGCAGGTCTGTGCTGCCTTCCAGGCCTTTCACGGTGATCACCTCCTCCTCGCCCGCCAGATCCAGTGCTTTCCATGCCCGCGATTCGGTGGGGGGATGCACGAAGCCGCTCACCAGGAGATGGGGACCGCGGTGGGCGGTCCAGAGCAGTTCGAGGCTGGCGACGGGTGGGCGCTTCCCCAGATCTTCCCGAATCTCGGTGAGCCGCTCCGCCAGGGGAAAATGATCGGGCTGATGGATCAGGGCCAACCGCTGCTGAGTGAGCCCCTCCTGAACGGTGGCCAGCGGCAGGTGCAGCAGATCGAGGCCCAGGGAGGCGAACAGTTCCATGGCCGTCACCCCGTATTTGACCGGCATCCGGCTTCCGCCCTGCAGCACCACCGGCAGGCCGGCGGCAGCCAGCACCAGGCTGGTCAGCGGGTAGATCGGCGCTGTGCGGGTGCGGCCATCAAAGGGCATGCCGAAGCTGACCGCTCGCTCGGTGGTGTGGAGGGCGGGGCCGAGGTCCCTGTAGAGATCCAGCATGCCGGCGAGTTCCTGGGTCTCCGGTCGTCGAATCCGGTGGGCGATCAGGAAGGCACCGATCTGGGCTGGACTGGCCAGGCCGCGCAGCATCAGCTCCAGAGCATCCCGCGCTTCGCTGCGGCTGAGACCCTGGCTGGTGTGCTCACCGCTGCCGATTTTCTTGAGATAGAGCTTGAATCGCTGGCGTTCATCACTGGGCTGTCTGGCAAATGCTGCTGCGGCTTCCAGGGTGGTCGTGGGATCTGGCGCGGGATTCGAGGTGGCTGGCATCAACATGGACGGTCGGCACTGAATCCACCAGCACCAGTATTTTCCACAGCTGAATGCGGAACTGTGCGGGTTGTGGCCTGAGCCGCACGGGGCCCAAGCGCACGGTGTCAGCCCATCACTGCGAAGAAGTATCAAGCGATACTGATTCTTTCCTGAAGATGCGAGGGGGCGATCAGGTCGATCGGTTCGGTACCAACCATTGCATCAAGGCGCGTCGTGGGCCGAGAGAGTCACCCGAACGTCCCCTGTTCCCGTGCGTCTCGCCGCTTCCTTTGGACTGTTGCTCGGTGTCCTGCATGGCTGGAGCGTTCTGGATCTGAGGGCCTCCCAGGCGGCCGCCCCCTTCGCAGGCCTCTCGGAGGCGGCGCCTCTCCAGGATTCGGGCCGCTCATACTGACGCCATTCATCAGCTTGGTTGCTGCCATGGCTGCGCCGCTGCAGGTCACCCGCGCCCAGGCCTCGCCCCTGGGGGTGGCCCTCGCCTTCCTTGGCATGTTCGTGGTGGGCTCGCTCGCTGTTCAGCTGCTGGCTTCGCTGCCGCGCTCCTCGGGAGGGGCTTCCCGGTCGGGTCCGGTGCCGGTGATTGCCCATCAGGCGACGCTCTGGCAGACCCTCGGCGAACGCTGAGTCTCGGCGGGTCGGATTCAGGGAGTGTCCCGGGCCAGCCTGGTCTGGGAGCTGGGATGGGGGCGCGGCGAGATTCCGTAGCGGTAGTGACACGAGCCCAGAAGGTTCCGCCTCAGGATGAGCGCATCACGTGATTCGGGCACTGGCGCTGCTGTTCCGGCTGCCGTCTCCGACGACTCTTGCCGGCTGCGTATCCCTCATTGGCGCTCGCCGGCCCCACCGCTCCGCTGGATGCTGGCGAGCTGGGGCTTTCGAGGTCACGTCATCCCTCCGCCGCTTCCTGTTCCGGCGCCGTATGGGCGCGCTACTTCTCTATGCAGACCCCTCCCGTATCCGATCTGTCCGCTGAGCCCACGCTCAGCAAACTTGAGCAGGCCAAAGCCAACTTCTGTGGCCTCGATCTGGAGCCCCAGCTGGCAGATCTCGGTCAACAGGGGTGGGAATCTCTGGATGAGGCCACCCTCACCATTCATCTCAAGTGGCTGGGCATCTTCTTCCGGCCGGTCACGCCGGGGCGCTTCATGCTGCGGCTGCGGCTGCGCAATGGTGTGATTCAGGCGGAGCAGTTGGAGGTGCTGGCCGAAGCCGTGGATCGCTGCGGCGAGCATGGCAGCGCCGACATCACCACCCGCCAGAACCTGCAGCTGCGGGGGTTGCTGTTCGAAGACATGGCGCCGCTGCTGGCGGCGATGGAGCGGGTGGGCCTCACCAGCCGTCAATCCGGCCACGACAATCCCCGCAACATCACCGGCAATCCATTGGCCGGCATCGATCCCGAGGAGGTTTTCGATACACGACCACTGGTGAGCGCGATTCAGGAGCGGCTCTTCGCTCCGGATGGTCCTCGCAACCTGCCCCGCAAGTTCAATGTGGCGGTGGGAGGGGCGCCAGACAGTTTCCTTCTGCATAACGATCTTGCCTTTCTTCCGGCCTGGAGCGGTGGGGCCAGTGGTGGTGAGCTTGGCTTCACGGTGATGGTTGGAGGCTTCTTCTCCGCCCAGCGCAATGCCCTGGCTCTCCCGCTGGGCGTGTGGCTTCCTCCGGAGCACTTGCCCACATTCACGCTTGCGGTGCTGCGCCACTTCGAGGATCAGGGCAACCGGGAGGTGCGCAACAAGAGCCGGTTGATGTATCTGATTGATGCCCTGGGGCTCGACGACTACCGCACCGCCGTGCTCGCCCGGTTCGCTGCATTCGCCGGTACCGCGGCGGCCGACACGGTGCGGCCGCACGATGGCAGCAACCTCGTCTGCCGCGCCCCGCGTGATGGTCTGGGGGTGCATGCCCAGAAGCAGGACGGCCTGCATTGGGTGGGCCTGCATGTGCCGATGGGCCGGTTCCGTGGCGCCGACCTGTTTGAGCTGGCGCGCCTGGCGCGCACCTATGGCAGCGGAGAGCTGCGTCTGACCGAAGCCCAGAACGTGCTGCTGCCGAATGTGCCGACTGACCGCCTGGAGGCGCTGCAGCAGGAGCCGCTGCTACAACGCTTCCGTCTCGATCCCGGAGCCCTGCAGGCCGAGTCGGTGAGCTGCACCGGCAATGCCTACTGCAGCTTTGCCCTGATCCCCACCAAGGGCCTGGCCCAGGATGTTCTCGATGCGCTGGAGACGAGAATCGATCTCCCTGAGGCTGTCCGCATGCACTGGACCGGTTGCCCCAACGCCTGCGGCCAGCCCTACATGGGTCAGATTGGCCTGATGGGTGCCAAGGCTCGCAAGGATGGCGAGATGGTGGAGGCCGCCAAGATCTTCCTGGGAGGTTCCATCGGCCAGGAACCGAAGCTGGCGGAGCTCCACGATAAGGGGGTCCCGCTCACCGACCTGACCGATGTGTTGGAGCAGCTGCTCCTGGAGCGCTTCGGTGCCACGCCGAAGGCTGCCTGACCGCCCCCGGCCACCAGGCAGGGCGACGCCAGCCGTGCTGCTGGCGTTGCTCCTGCCGCCAGACCCGATCGATCGCCTCCAGTGCGGCGGTGTCGTGGGGGTCCTGCCCGCCGTAGAGGAGACGGGTGAGCCGCTCAGGGTCGAATCCCATCAAGGCCGCTTCCTGCCAAAGGCGGCTGCTGCGGGCCTTATCGCCGAGGGCGAACTGGGCTCGATCGAGATCGCGCACCCATCGGAACAGCAATTGCCGCTCCTTGAGCGCATCCAGTCCGTCGAGCTCCGCCCCTGACGCCGAAACGCTGGCCGATTGCACCCCAACGCCGCGCTGTCGTGCCCGATCGAGCCCTGGGTCTGCGGTGGTCCGGATCATGCGATTGGCCATGGGGTCGTTCGAGCAAGCCTGCACTTGTGATAGATGCCATGGACGCCACCACCCTCTCCATCACATCAAACGTATCGATGGCTACGGTTTCTGAGCCAGGGTGGTGCCCGCCCCATCCCCGTGCCACGCCGGAGCTGTTGCCGCCACCGGGCAGTCCGGAACGCTGGCCCTGGCTTCAGCAGCTGCGCCGCCGGCCGAGTCTGGATCTTGAGCCCTGGTTGGTGGCGATTGAAACGGGCCGATTGCAGCCGGAGGCCGATCTTCTGGCCGTGTTGGCGGAACGCGTCGACGGCCAGGCCACGGTGCGCCTGCTGGCCTGGTGGTTGGCGGAGCCCAGCGCCGATCCGGAGTGCCTGTCCGTGATCGCTCGGTTGCGCCATCCCAGCTGTGCTGGGCTGCTGCGCCAGGCCCTGGCGACGGCTTCCTCCGACCGTCAGGAGCTGCTGGTGCCGCTGCTCGGCCATCAGCGGGATCCAGCTGATTTCAACCGGCTGCGCTCCCTGGCCCTCGAGCCAGGGCCGTTGCTGTTGCGCCGGGCAGCACTCGAGGGTCTGGCCCTGGGACTGCCGGCATGGCCCTCCGAATCCCTGCGGCAGGTGCTGCGGAGCTGCGCCGTTGATCTCGATCCCCTCCTGGCGGGGGCAGCCGTGGACCTTCTGGCCCGGCTGCCGCACGGCCGCCGCAGCCTGTCTCACCTCGATCCGTCGCGGCTGGACGGGGCCGTGGCCAGGCGGCGGCAGCGGCGCCTGGCCGGTCTGCGCCGCAGTGCCCTGCTGCTGGTCGTGCATGGACGGCGGGGGGGTGTGATCCCCGAGGAACTCGGCACCCTGGCCCGGGAGGTGGAGCGTCTGCGGGGCACCCCGGTGCATCTGCACGCCCTCACTGCAGACCCCTGCCCCGCGCCGGGCGACGGCGGGGACCTCACCCTGGTGCCCCTCTTCCTGCTGCCGGGCACCCATGTCCGCCACGACCTGGTTGCGGTTGCGGCCCGATGGCGAGGCCGCGGTGCCGTGGGTCGCGTGCCCTTCCTGGGGGCCTGGCCCTGCTGGCAGGAGGCCCTGCGTGAGGAGCTGGCCGAGCTGGCCGGTTCGGCTGCAGTGGGATCATCCCCTTGGCTCATCCATCACCCCATGGACGGCAAGCTGGGATCTCGGTATCTGCGGTATCTGGAGCGGAGTCTGGGGGTCCGTTGCCGGTCCGCTGTTGCCGATGGGCAGGAGCCGCTGCCGGCGATTGAGGACGGAGCGCCCGTGCTGCCGCTGGTCCTGGCTGCCAATCGCCTTACCGACAGTCTTCCGCAATGGCTCGGGCAGCCCCTGCTGCAGCGCTTCCGCTTCCGTCAGCTGCTGCTGACGCAGCTTGAGGCCCTGCCATGACCACGCCCCCCTCGCCGGGCACCGTCTATCTGGTGGGAGCTGGTCCGGGCGACCCCGAATTGCTCACCCTCAAGGCCCACCGGCTGCTGCGCTGCTGCGACGCCCTCGTCTACGACTCCCTGGTGCCGAAGGCCCTGCTCGATCTGGTGCCGGAGGGCTGCGAGCGGCAGTTCGTCGGCAAGCGCCGCGGCTACCACTCGGTGCCGCAGCCGAGCACCAATGCGGTGCTGGTGGAGCTGGCCGGTCGCCATCGCACGGTCGTGCGGCTCAAAGGGGGTGATCCCTTCCTGTTCGGTCGCGGCGGCGAGGAGGCGGCCCACCTGGCGGCCCGAGGCATCCCGGTGCAGGTGGTGCCCGGTGTCACGGCGGGGATCGCCGCCCCGGCCTATGCCGGCATTCCGGTGACCCACCGCCGGGCGGGCTCGAGCGTCACCTTCGTGACCGGGCACGAGGAGATTGACAAGGCGCGCCCCGGCGTCGACTGGCAGGGGCTGGCCCGCTGCAGTGACGGCCTGGTGATCTACATGGGCCTCCATAACCTCAGCCGCATCTGCAACGAGCTGATCGCCGGTGGCCTGGCGCCTGACACCCCGGCCGCCGTGATCCAGCAGGGCACGGTGCTGGGGCAGCGGGATCTGGTGGCCCCGTTGGGCGAGCTGGCCGATCGGGTGGCGGAGCAGGGGTTCGTGTCCCCCTCGATCGTGGTGGTGGGGCAGGTGGTGGCGGAACGGGTGGCGGCCTGCGCCCCCGCGCCGGCCGATGCCGAGATGCCGATTCCTTTCTGAGCATCAGCCCCGGCGCCGCTGTGTCGCTCGGGCCTCCCTTCGGCAAGACTGGTGGCTGAGGCCTGGACTGTCTGGGCTCGGCACCCTTCCAGCCATGCCCGCTCCCGTGTCCGCCACCCCAGCCATCACCACCCAGCTGGGAGACCAGGGACTGGGACAGCAGCCCTGGTGGGTGGAGCAATGGATGGAGCTGATCAACTCCTTCCGCTACAAGAAACGGCTGGAGCGCGCCTGGGCCTACGCCCGCGAGGGCAACGTCCTGTCGATCCGCTTCGAGGGGAGGCGGGTGCATGCCCGCGTGCAGGGCACCGAACCCGAGCCCTACAAGGTGAAGCTCTGGCTCGATGTGCTCAGCGAGGAAGACTGGGGCTACGTGCTCGAGGCACTCACCCAGAAGGCCCGCTGGTCGGCCCAGCTGCTGGCCGGCATCATGCCGCAGGACATCGAGCGCGCCTTCGCCGCCAGTGGCAAGCGCCTGTTTCCGTTCAAGCTGCAGGAGGTGCGCAGTGAATGCACCTGCCCGGACAAGGCCAACCCCTGCAAGCACACCAGCGCCGTCTACTACCTGATGGGGGATCGCTTCAGCGAGGATCCCTTCGTGCTGTTCCAGCTGCGGGGCCGCACCCGATCCCAGCTGCTGGCCGATCTGGCGGTGCGCCGCCGCAAGGCTCTGGCGGAACGGGCGGCGGCGCTGCGGGCCAGTGCTGCGGACGGCACTCCAGCCGGATCGCTCCCGGCCCCGGACGCCGGCCAGTCGCCCCATCCCACCCATCCAGCCATCGGGGATCCGAGCCGCTGGTGGCGCTACGACGCAGCCCTCGATCCGGATCTCGTGGTGATCACGCCGGCCCTGGAGGGGGACACGGGGCTCGATGCCGCCGGTCCGCTGCCCCTGGCGGAGGAACCCCGCTTCCCGGAGGCCAACCGTCGCTTCCTCGACCATCTGCGCAGCCAGGGCCAGGACAAGGCCAACCAGGCCATGGCCCTGGCCATGGGCGCCGGGGTTGCCGGTGGCTGAGCCGGATCTGCTGGCTGAGCCGCCCTCGGCGCTGGGTTCAGCGCTGGAGCCCGCCTGGTTGGCCGATCCCGTGCTGGAACGGGTGGCCTGGATCCTTGCCTCCCACCAGGCGGCCTTCGGTCGCCCCCTGATTCCGGCTGCGGCCAACCGGCGCCTGGCGGCCCAGGAGCTGTTCGTGGCCCCGGTGGTGGTGCTCGCCCATGACGATCCTGGTGAGGATCCGATCGGGCCGCGGCTGATCTATGCCAACGCCGCCGCCCTGCGGCTCTGGCGTCGCCCCTGGGCCACGATGGTGGGCCTGCCCTCGCGGCTCACGGCCGAGCCGGTGGCGCGGGCGGAGCGGGCCCGCGCTCTGCGGCAGGCCTGGCGCGACGAGGCGATCGCCCACTACAGCGGTGTGCGCATCGACAGCCACGGCCGCCGCTTCCAGATTCGCGGAGCCCGCCTCTGGACCCTGCGCGATGCCGCTGGCCAGCGCCGCGGTCAGGCCGCCTGTTTCGGCGATTGGTACTGGTTGTAGGAGGCTGGATTCAGCGCTGCGCCAGGCTGACGCCGAACAGCACCACGAAGGCGCTGAGCACGATCAGGCTGATGCGTGCCACCAGCAGTTGCAGGGTTCCGAACCGATCGGCAGGGGCCACCTGGCGGTCCTGCATCACCCGCAGGTTCATCCAGGCCAGCACGGGAGTGGTGAGGAACGAGACCACCATCGCCAGCTGGACCAGCGCTCCCATCGAACCGGGCCAGAAGGCGAGCACCGCGGCGGCTCCGACACCGTGCAGCACTATCCAGATGCCGTGATCCCGCCGGTCATGGACGGCGTGGCCGCGGAAGCCGCGCAGCAGCCGAAAGCCGGCGGAGGTGGAGCGGGGATAGCCGTCCAGGCAGGTGAGTGTGGTGCTGAACATCGTGGTGAAGGCCGCGATTGCGATCACCGGATAGGCCCAGCCACCGAGGCTGGCGGTGTAGAGGGTGATCAGCTGCTGGGCAAAGCGCGCGCCGCTGGGGGAGAACGCCTGCCCGGTGCCGTGCATCACCCAGGCGCCCAGCAACAGAAACAGCACCGCCATCGCCACCGTGAGCAGGTAGCCGAGGTTGAAGTCGGCTTCCACTTCGGCGCGGGAGCCGCGATGGCCCGAGTCGTCCTGCCGCGCGAAGATCCACAGCGACGACCAGGCCGCCAGATCGAGCGGGCAGGGCATCCAGCCCATCAGGGCCACCAGGAACGGCAGGGCCGTCAGGCTCCAGGGACTGGGGCTGAACAGGTCGGCGTTGCCGGCGACCGGTCCCCGGCCCAGCACGGCCAAAGCTGCCACCACCGTGCTGATCGTGAGCAGCAGCACGATGCCCTTGCTGAGTCGATCGAGGCTGCGGTAGTGGCCGAGCAGCAGCACGGCCACGCAGACCCCCACGATCAGCAGGGCCAGCCCCGCCGGCGTGCTCAGCCCACCGGGCAGGTTCATCGGCACCATGCTGGTGGCCAGGCTGCCGCAGACGGAGGCCACCGCCGCGATATTGGCCACGCCGGTGGCCAGGGTGATCAGCAGAAACAGGGGCAGGTACCAGGGCCGCTGGCGCTGATAGCCCTCCAGCAGGCTCAGCCCGGTGACGGCCGTGAACCGGCTGCCCACCAGCAGGAAGGGGTACTTGAACAGGTTGGCCAGCAGCACGAAACCCAGCAGGCCGAGGCCGAAGCGGGCTCCCGCCTGGGTGGAGGCCACCAGGTGAGACCCGCCGATGGCGGCGCCGGCCAGCAGGATGCCGGGCCCCAGGCTCTGCCGAAAGCCCTTGACGGTGAGCGGCCTGCCCGGTTTCGGGGCCGCCTGCGACTGGTCGTTCGGATCCGGCGGTCCGGCTTCGCCTGCCACCATTGTGATGACGCCCCCAGGGTGCGCTCCAGCTTGGCGGCGCCTTGGCCGGCTGGCATCGAGGGCTGACCGAGAGCTCGCCCCATGCCGCCAGCCGAAGGGCCGGTTTGCCTACAGTTCTGGCCCCCGGAGGAGACGATCATGAGCGTTGTCGCACCGCCGCGCCTGAGCCTCCAGTGCGAGGTGATCGCCGCCGATACCACCACGATCCGCTCCCTCGACTGGGATCGCAGCCGTTTCGATATTGAGTTCGGTCTGCGCAATGGCACCACCTATAACGCCTTCCTGGTGCGGGGAGAGCGCACGGCCCTGATCGACACCAGCCACCTCAAATTCGCCGACACCTGGCTGCCGCTGCTCGAGCAGGAGATTGATCCTCTGGCGATCGATCATCTGATCGTGTCCCATACCGAGCCAGACCATTCCGGCCTGATCGGCCATCTGCTCGACCGCAATCCCGAGATCGAGATCGTGGCCTCCAAGGTGGCGATCCAGTTCCTTGAAGACCAGGTCCACCGCCCGTTCCGCAGCCGTGCCGTGAAGAGCGGTGACACGCTCGATCTGGGTACCAATTCCGCCAGCGGGATTCAGCACCGCTTCGACTTTCTCAGTGCTCCCAACCTGCACTGGCCGGACACGATCTTTTCCTTCGATCACGGCACCGGTATCCTCTACACCTGCGACGCCTTCGGGCTGCATTACTGCAGCCAGGAGCTGTTCGACAGCGATCCCGGCGCCATCGCCCCGGATTTCCGTTTTTATTACGACTGCCTGATGGGGCCGAACGCCCGCAGCGTGCTGCAGGCGCTCAAGCGCATGGAGGGGTTGCCGGAGATCACCACGATTGCCGTGGGCCATGGCCCCCTGCTGCGCCAGCACCTCAGCCTCTGGGTGGGTGACTACCGCGACTGGAGCAGCCAGCGCAGCAAGGGGGAGGCTTATGCCGCTGTCTGTTATCTGAGCCAGTACGGTTTCTGCGATCGGCTCAGCCAGGCGATCGCCCGTGGCATCGGCAAGGCCGAGGCCCAGGTGCAGCTGGTGGATCTGCGTGCCACCGATGCCCAGGAACTCACTGCGCTGATCGGCGAGGCCAGTGCTGTGGTGGTACCCACCTGGCCAGCCGCGCCCGACGCTGAACTTCAGGCCCAGGTGGGCACCCTGCTGGCGGCCCTCAAGCCGAAGCAGTGGGTCGCCTGCTACGACGCCTACGGCGGCAACGACGAGCCGATCGACACGGTCGCGGCCCAGCTGCGCAGCCTCGGCCAGAAGAGCGCCTTCGATCCGCTGCGCATCCGTCAGGTGCCGGACGGCCAGGATTACCAGCGCTGCGAGGAGGCCGGCACCGATCTGGGCCAGCTGCTGACCCGCGAGAAGACGATCGCGGCCATGAAGAGCCTTGACGGCGACCTCGACAAAGCGCTTGGCCGCCTTTCAGGAGGCCTCTATGTGGTGACGGCACGCCAGGACGATGCCGAGGGCGGCAGCCGCAGTGGTGCGATGGTGGCCAGCTGGGTGAGCCAGGCGAGTTTTGATCCCCCGGGGCTCACCGTGGCGGTGGCCAAAGACCGCGCCATCGAGGCCCTGATGCAGGTGGGCGACCGCTTCGTGCTCAACATCCTGCGGGAGGACAACCACCAGGTGCTGCTGCGCCATTTCCTCAAGCGCTTCCCCCCCGGTGCCGATCGCTTCGCCGGCGTCACCACCCTGGACGGCGTCGCCGCTGGCGGCCCGGTGCTCGGCGATGCACTGGCCTACCTCGGCTGCCGCGTTGTTCAGCGGATGGAGGGTCCGGATCACTGGATCATCTACGCCGCCGTGGAGCAGGGCACCGTCTCCGATCTGGAGGCCTCCACCGCCGTGCACCACCGCAAGGTGGGCAACCACTATTGAAGTGGGGCAAGGGGGGCCCAAGCCCACCCATGCCTCAGCCTTTGATCGTGTAGACCCCCTCCGCGTTGACCTGAAGGATGAACACGGGCACCTTCAGTCGGTTGCCGGTGATCGGGTCGATCGTGATGGTGCCGGTCGCCCCCTGGTAGTTGCGGGTCTGCAACAGCGCATCAAGGGCAGGCTCAAACCGGTTGCTGCCGGCCTGCTCCATGGCTTCGGCCAGCACCTGCAGGGAGTCGTAGGTGAAGGTGCCCCAGACGCCAGGGGTGCGATCGAAACGCTGCTCATAGGCCTTCACGTAGACCTTGGCCGTGGGTAACTGGGCGGCTTCAGGGGTACCGCTGAACACAAGGGACTGGGCCTCCTCCAGCCCGGCCAGCTTCACAAAGGCCGGATCCACGTTGGCCAGACCCATGAAGCGCTGGGCGTCGCTGCCACTGGCGGCCAGCCCTTTGGCGATGACACTGCCCTCCGGGAAATAGGTGCTCACGTAAACCAGGCCGGGGTCACTGGCCAGGGCCTGCTGGATCGCGGCGCTGTAGTCCTCGGCCCCCGGGGTGATGCTGAATCGCTCCACGTCCACCCCATTTGCCCTGAGGGCCGCCTCAAGCCGATCCGCCATCCCCGTGGTGAAGGTGGAAGGATCCACCAGCATCGACACCGTCTTGAGGGCACCACGAAAAATCGGCCTTGTCGCGACCATTGGCCAATGCCGACGCCGGCCAGTACATGAGTCTCAATCGCTGCTTCCAAGGTAAATCGGTATTTTTCGTGGTGCCCTTGATGCCCTGGGAGAGGATGTAGGCCTCCTCCACCGGAGCGATCTGGCTGTTCTTGGGCTGCACGGTGACACCCTCGCCATCGGTGTCATCCGTGGACGTGAGATGTACAGGAACGATCTCATTCTCGAGGTAGTAGGGCAGGTTGAGGATGCCCACGCCGGAGTTGTAGGGGCCGATCACCGCATCGGCCCCCAGGCGCTTGAGCTTCCGGGCCACGGGCAAAGCCCGCTCCGGATCGGCCCTGTCGTCGGCCTTCACCAGCTCGATCGGGCGTCCCAGAATTCCGCCCTCGAGATTCAGCTCCTCAGCTGCCAGTTTGGCGCCGCGCCACATGTCGCGCCCATTGGCTTTCTGGGAGCCGCTCAGCGGGGCCTCCAGACCAATCACGATCGGCTCCTGATCGGACGACAGTCCACCACCGTTTGAATCAAGCCCGTAGCCAAACCCGGCCAGAATGGATGCAACGGGATTGCCTGCCAGCTGCAGTTCGATGAACAACGGTTCCATGCACGGCCCTGCCCGGATGGCCGACCTTACCCATGGCCTTGGGACAGCACCATCAGTCAGTGGTGTCAACCCAGGCGGGATTGAGATCGTCGCCCCTCCTTAGAGTCACCGCCACCGGTACGGCGAAGCATGGGCGCGAGTGACGCAGAACGCCGGGTGATCCAGCTGGCGATCGAACCCGGTCTGGTCTGCCTGCGGGGGCTCAGTCCCAAGCGGCTGCGCTTCGAGGTGGAGTACGGCCTGGAGCGGGGCACCAGCGCCAACAGCTTTCTGTTCACCGCCGGAACCACCGCGACTGGCCAGCCGGTACCGCCGGTGCTGGTCCATCCGCCCGGGGAATCCTTCGCCGCCCCGTTCCTGGAGCAGTTGGCCGGGTTGGTGCCTGCCGAGGCGGCCCTGAAGGTGGTGGTGGGTCACGTCAACCCCAACCGGGTGAGCCTGCTGCGGCGCCTGGCCAGCCAGTGGCCCCAGCTGATGCTGGTGGCCTCCAATACCGGTGCCAAGCTGCTGGCGGAGCTGTGGGACCAGCGCAAACCGGCCCCTCCGGGCATCACCCAGCCCGAACCGGTGATTCCCCCCCTGCCCGCCATCGATGTGGTGAAGCAGGAGGCGACCCGTCCGCTTGGGGATGGCCATGAGCTCACCTTGATCCCCACCCCCACGCCCCGCTGGCCTGGGGCCCTGATCGCCTTCGAGCAGAAGACCGGCCTGCTGATGAGCGGCAAGTTCTTCGCCGCCCACCTCTGCAGCGAGGTGTTGGCCGAAAGCGACCGCAACAGCACCGAGGAAGACCGCCGCTATTACTACGACTGCCTGATGGCGCCGATCGCCCGCCAGGTGGAGGTCGTGGTCAACCGGCTGGATGAGCTGCCGATCCGCACCATCGCCCCCGGCCACGGACCCGCCATCGCCGAGAGCTGGCGCAGCCTGCTGGCCGATTACCGCCGCTGGGGCGAAACCCAGGACCGCGCCAGGCTGTCGGTGGCCCTGCTGTTCGCCAGCGCCTATGGCAACACCGCCGCCATCGCCGATGCCCTGGCCCAGGGGGTGGGACGCACCGGCGTGCGCGTCGAGAGCATCAACTGCGAATTTGCGCCCGCTGACCAGCTGCTCTCCGCCATCCGCTCCTGTGACGCAGTCCTGATCGGTTCCCCCACCCTGGGGGGGCATGCGCCCACGCCGATTGTGTCGGCTCTGGGCACCCTGCTGGCGGAGGGGGATCGGGCCAAGCCGGTGGGGGTGTTCGGCAGCTTCGGCTGGAGTGGTGAGGCGCTCGATCTGCTCGAGAGCAAGCTGCGCGATGGCGGCTTCCAGTTCGCCTTCGAGCCGATCAAGGTCAAGTTCAGTCCCGATGCCGCCACGATCAAAACGATCGAGGAAACCGGAACGGCCCTGGGCCGCAGCCTGCTGGTGGAGCAGCGCCGCAGCCAGCGCCGCAGCGCCGCCGGTGGTCTGAGCGAAAGCCGCAGCGATCCGGCGGTGCTGGCCCTGGGCCGGTTGGTGGGCTCCCTGTGTGTGCTCACCACCCGAAAGGGGGAGGGGGAGACGCGCCTGAGCGGGGCGATGGTGGCCAGCTGGGTGAGCCAGGCCAGCTTCTCGCCGCCCGGTCTCACGGTGGCGGTGGCACGGGACCGGGCCCTGGAGAGCCTGCTGCACGTGGGCGATGGCTTTGCGCTCAACGTGCTGGCGGCGGGCCGGCAGAGCGGCCCGATGAAGCAGTTTCTGCAGCCGTTCCCGCCGGGAGCGGATCGCTTCGCCGGCCTGGAGCTCCAGGAGAGTCCTGGGGGCTATCCGGTGCTGCCGGAGGCGCTGGCCTGGCTGGAGGGCAGGGTGAAGCAGCGGATGGAGTGCGGCGACCACTGGCTGGTCTATGCCGAGCTCAGCAGTGGCGGCCTGCTGGATCCCACGGGAGTCACGGCCGTCCACCAGCGCCGGAGCGGGGCCAACTACTGAGGGGGCCGCAGGAGGCAGCCCCTCGCCAACACTGTTCGCGCTCTAACCCGAAGTGGTTATGACTTCGTGTAAGCTCTGTAGAACGGTGGGCCCGGTCTCCATCCCTCTCGCGTTCGATCCTGATCGGGTTGATCCTTCCGGGTCCTTTTCTGCCGCGCTCCATCCTCTGCGTTTTTCCGTCATGGATCTGTCCAACCCCTCCACCCAGGCCAACCTCGAGGCTGCCTTCGGCGGTGAGAGCATGGCCAACCGCAAGTATCTCTTCTTCGCCGATGTGGCCAAGCAGCTGGGCCATGCCGAGCTGGCGAAGCTCTTCCGCGACACGGCCAATCAGGAAACCGAGCATGCCTTCGCCCATTTCCGCCTGCTCCATCCCGAGCTGGTGGTGGCCGATCCCGCCGGCCTGAGCGAGGAGCAGAAGCAGGCTGTGCTGGCCCGCTGCCTGGAGCTGGCGATCGAGGGCGAAACCTACGAGTACACCACCATGTACCCGGGGTTTGAGGCCCAGGCCCGTGTGGATCGCGATGCCGATGCCGCGGCTGAATTCCAGGACCAGATCGACGAATCCGAGGAACACGCCGGCATCTTCCGCAAGGCGGCCAGCAACTTCGGCCTGCTCACGCCGATCGAGCACCACCATGCCGACCGTTATGGCGTTGCCCTCGAAGCGCTGCAGGGCAAGGGCCAGGCCGGCGAGACGGCCCCGCTGCCCGGGCTGTGGATCTGCAAGGTGTGTTCGATGATCTACGACCCTGTCAAAGGGGATCCCGATTCCGGAATCGCCGCCGGCACCCCCTTCGAGGCCATCCCAGACGACTGGACCTGCCCGATCTGCGGCACCCGCAAGGCCAATTTCATCCCTTATCGCGAGCCCGAACTGCTGGCGGCCTGAGTCATCGGCGATGGGTCGAGGCTCGGCTCAGTACACCTGGATGGAAGCCTCTGTTCATCCAGGTCGCTTCATCATGGGCAATAGTGCTTCTGATTTCTTCATCCCAATGTGACGTGCTTGACCCGTAATCCGATACATCCGCGACCAATGCACAGGCGGTTGTTGCTTCACGATGGCGTTGTAACGCTCTTTAGGGCGTTGTGTGTGCGCGGAGTGGCAACTCCGAGGCCGCTCCGCCGCATCAGTGCTGTCGTCAATGGCTCCAGTCATCCGGGACAACGTGGTGGTGCGCTATCGAGGATTCGTGCTGATTCCGATGGTTCCAGCCGGTTGGCTGGTGCGTCCTGAGCGCAGCCCGATGGTGGTTCTTCCCTTCCGGTTTCCTGCCGCGTCACTCGATCAGCTGAAGGCAGAGATCGACGGGCGCCTCCTGGATCAGAGCCTGGCTGCTGATCAGGGCTTCGCAGCCTGAGCCGGCTCAGCAGGCGAGCCGCCCATCAGTCGTGGGCAAGTTCCCGACCTGAGCTGGTTCGTGCCAGTTCTCAGGGCGGGATGGATCGTGTCTTGTCCTCGCCCTCAGGCGGCCTGAGGGGGTGGAGGGGTGGAGCCCCCGACCTGGAACGGCAGGACCAGGGTGGCCCAGTGATCGGGCCGAGTCGGCCGGAGACGGCGGGGTTGGCGCACACCGAAGGGAACCCGCACCACGTTGGTGCCATCGCTGCGGGTGGTGGCTTCGCTGCCGCTGCTGCGGTTGATGCTGGGGAGAGGGGGCAGGGAGGGGCCCGGCACCGCCTCGGACTCAGGGCGGTTCAGGGCGCGCAGCGAGCGCCCTGAGTTGGTCTGAGTCCCCCAGCCGTCTTCGCTGTTGCCTCCGCTACCCATGGAACTGGCCCCGAAACGACGCAATGATGCGCTATTACGCCAAAAGATGTAACCCCTCGAACGATCAGGAGGCCAGTTCCTCAACTGTCGGGCAGGTGCACACCAGATGGCGATCGCCGTAGGCGTTGTCGATCCGGGAGGCAGCCGGCCAGAACTTGTTCTCCCGTTGCTGGGGGCCGGCCGGAAAGGCCGCCTGGCTGCGGCTGTAGGGCCGCTCCCAGCTGTCGGCGGTCACCACGGCCAGGGTGTGGGGCGCGCGCTTGAGCGGGTTGTCGAGCCGGTCGGCGTCGCCGCTCTCGATCGCGGCCGCCTCGGCGCGGATCGCCACCATGGCGGCGCAGAAGCGGTCGATCTCCGCCAGCGCCTCGCTTTCGGTGGGCTCCACCATCACCGTGCCGGCCACGGGCCAGCTCACGGTGGGGGCATGGAAGCCGTAGTCCATCAGCCGCTTGGCCAGGTCGTCGACCTCCAGCCCGATCGAGCGTTTCAGTGGCCGCAGGTCGAGGATGCATTCATGGGCGACGCGGCCGTTGGCACCGCGGTAGAGCACCGGGAAATGGGAATCCAGTCGCTCGGCGATCAGGTTCGCCGCCAGCAGGGCCACCTGGCTGGCGCGGCGCAGGCCGGCTCCTCCCATCATCCGGATGTACATCCAGCTGATCGGCAGGATGCCGGCGCTGCCCCAGGGGGCGGCGCTCACCGGGCCGATCGCGGCTGTGCCGCCGCAGGCCGCCAGGGGATGGCCGGGCAGAAACGGCACCAGATGGGCCGCCACGCCGATCGGGCCCACGCCGGGTCCACCGCCGCCATGGGGAATGCAGAAGGTCTTGTGGAGGTTGAGGTGGCAGACGTCGGCGCCGTAGAGCCCCGGCTTGCACAGCCCCACCTGGGCGTTGAGGTTGGCGCCGTCGAGATAGACCTGGCCGCCGTGCTCATGCACCAGGTCACAGATGCGGCGGATGCCGGTCTCGAACACACCGTGGGTGGAGGGATAGGTGACCATCAGGGCCGCCAGCTCGCCGGCGTGGACCGAGGCCTTGGCCTCCAGGTCGGTGAGGTCGATATTGCCGTCGGAGTCGCAGGCGACGGCCACCACCCGCAGACCCGCCATCACCGCACTGGCCGGGTTGGTGCCGTGGGCGCTGGTGGGAATCAGGCAGACGTTGCGGTGCTGCTCGCCGCGGCTGGCATGCCAGGCCCGGATCACCAGCAGTCCGGCGTATTCCCCCTGGGAGCCGGCATTGGGCTGCAGCGACACCCCGGCGAAGCCCGTGATCGCCGCCAGCCAGCGCGCCAGGTCGTCCACCAGCCGGCGGCTGCCGGCCAGCTGCTCGGCCGGTGCGAACGGATGGAGCTGGCTGAAGGCGGGCCAGCTGACCGGCGCCAGTTCCGCCGCGGCGTTCAGCTTCATGGTGCAGCTGCCCAGCGGGATCATGCCGTGCACCAGGGAGAGATCCTTGCTGGCGAGGCGCTGGATGTAGCGGAGCAACTCCGTTTCGCTGCGGTAGCAGTGGAACACCTCCTGGGTCAGCCAGGGGCGGTGGCGCAGGGGCAGATCCGGCAGCAGGCTGGCGAGCGCAGGGGGCTCAGGGTTGCCGGTTGTGCCGGGGCTGGCCGTGGCCTGGCCTGGCTTGGTGGCGGAGGCCTCCGCCGGCATGGCTGGTGTGGCGGCCGCATCCGGATCGGCCAGGGCGGCCAGCAGGCGCTCGACTTCAGCCTCGCTGCTGAGCTCATCGAGGCTGATGGCCACGGCTGGCATGGCTCCTGTCGGCGCGGCCCCTGACGCCACACCGCTGCCGTCGATGCCGGCCCGCAGGTTGAAGCCGGCTCCGGCCGCCCGAGCCATCAGGGCGTCGGCGTCGGGACTGTGCACCACCAGGGTGTCGAAGCCGGTGCCGGGGTCCGGCGGCAGGCCGGCTGCGCTCAGGCCCTCGGCCAGACGGGCGCGCAGCGTCACGATCCGCCGGGCGATCGCGGTGAGCCCTTCGGGGCCGTGGTGCACGGCGTAGAAGCTGGCCATCACCGCCAGCAGCACCTGAGCGGTGCAGATGTTGCTGGTGGCCTTGTCGCGGCGGATGTGCTGTTCACGGGTCTGCAGCGCCAGCCGCAGGGCCGGCCGGCCCTCCGCATCGAGCGACTGTCCCACCAACCGGCCGGGAATCTGGCGTTTGTAGGCGTCGCGGGTGGCGAAGAAAGCGGCGTGGGGGCCGCCGCCCATCATCGGAACACCGAAGCGCTGCAGGCTGCCCACGGCGATGTCCGCCCCCAGGTCGCCGACCGGCTCCAGCAGCACCTGGGCCAGCGGATCGATCGCCACGGTGCTGATCACCCCCGCCGCCCGGGCGGCGGCCAGCAGGGCCGTGGGGTCCCAGAGGTGGCCGTCGCTGCCGGGCAGCTGCAGCACCAGTCCGAAGACATCGGCTGCGAAGAGATCGGCCAAGAAGAGATCAGCTGCGAGCGCTGATGACCCGTCACCCCGCCAGCCTGCCGCGTCGATCAGCTCCAGGCGGATGCCGAGCGGTTCGGCCCGCGTCTGCAGCACCGCCAGGGTCTGGGGCAGCACGGCCCGGTCCACCAGGAAGCGGTGGGCCTCCGGTCGCTTGCAGACCGCCAGCGCCAGGGCCATCGCCTCGGCGGCGGCGGTGGCCTCATCCAGCAGCGAAGCGTTGGCGATCGGCAGCCCGGTGAGCTCGCTCACCAGGGTCTGGAAGTTGAGCAGGGCTTCGAGGCGGCCCTGGGCGATCTCCGCCTGATACGGGGTGTAGGCGGTGTACCAGCAGGGGTTCTCCAGCACGTGACGCTGGATCAGAGCCGGCGTGGCCGTGGCGTGATAGCCCAGGCCGATCAGGCTGCGATGCATCTGATTGGCCGCGGCGATCGCTGCCAACTCCTTCAGGGCCTCGGCTTCGCCGCAGCCGGTCGGCAGGCCTTCGGAGGCCTCCGCCTCCTGCAGCAGGATGTCGGCCGGCACCACGGAGGCCGTCAGCGCGTCCAGGCTCGGCAGGCCGAGCTCCTCGAGCATGCGCTGTTGCTCCCAGGGCCCCGGACCGAGATGACGCTCCAGGAAGTCCGTGCTCACCGCAGCTGCGCCCAAGGTCGGGCGGGATCCTAGGGAGGCTCGCCAGCTCCCTTGCAGGCTCAGGCGCCTTCCACCTTGGCCCGGTAGCTGGGGGCTTCCAGCAGGGCGTCCAGCTCACCGCGATCGGAGGGACGCACCACCAGCAGCCAGCCCTCTCCGTAGGGATCGTTCTGCAGTTCCTCCGGGCTGGCCAGCACTGCCTCGTTGCGCGCCTCCACCACACCGCTGATCGGCGCCATCAGATCTTCCACCGCCTTGACCGATTCGACGCTGCCGAAGCTCTCGCCCCGCTTCAGGGATGCCCCCACCTCGGGCAGCTCCACGAAGACGATGTCGCCGAGTTGGTCGATGGCGAAGGCGCTCAGTCCAAGCCGCAGCTGGTCGCCTTCGCCGCGCACGTATTCGTGGCTGTCGGCGTAGCGGCAGTCGTCGGGGAAGTGGAGTGCCATGGCCGGAGGCGGGGCTGTGCAGGCTCAGTCTGGAGGAGGGCAGCGCCCGCCGGTGCTGGCGCCGGTTGTGGTTACTCGGGAATCAGGTCGTTCGCCTTCAGGGCCGCCAGGGCCCGCTCCAGGGCGATGGCCACGTGGGCGTGGTGGGTGCCTCCCTGGGTGTAGAGCACGTAGGGCTCCCGCAGGGGACCATCGGCTGAAAACTCGCTGGTGCTGCCGTCGATGAAGGTGCCGCCGGCCATCACCAGCTCGCTGGCATAGCCGGGCATCGGCGCCGGCACCGGATCGAGATAGGCCCCCACCGGTGAGGCGGCCTGGAAAGCGCGGCAGATCTGCCGCAGCCGATCGGGATCCCCCAGCCGCACCGCCTGAATGATGTCGCTGCGGCTGGCTCCGGGGCCGGGGTTGGTGGCGTAGCCCAGTTCGGCGAACACCGTGGCCACCAGATCGGCGCCGATCAGCGCCTCGCCCACCATCTGCGGGGCCAGGAACAGGCCCTGGAAGAGCAGACGGTGCAGGTCGAAGCCGCTGCCGCCCTCGCTGCCGATGCCCGGCGCTGTGAGGCGGCAGCAGGCCTGCTCCACCAGATCGGCGCGGCCGGCCACGTAGCCGCCGCTGGGGGCGATGGTGCCGCCCAGGTTCTTGATCAGGGAGCCGGCGATCAGATCCGCTCCCACCGCCGTTGGCTCCTGCTCCTGCACCAGCTCGCCGTAGCAGTTGTCCACGAAGCACACCACGCCGCTCTGGAGGGCCTTGACCCGTTCGCAGAGCCGGCCGATCTCCGCCACGTCCAGCGAAGGCCGCCAGCTGTAGCCGCAGCTGCGCTGGATCAGCACCATGCGGGTGGGCAGGGCCAGGGCCTTCGCCAGCCGATCGGTGTCCACCCGTCCATCCGGGGTGAGGGCGAGTTCGTCGTAGGTGATGCCGAACTCGGCCAGCGATCCCTGGCCGCTGCCTCGGATGCCGATCACCTCCTCGAGGGTGTCGTAGGGGCGGCCGGTGAGGGCCAGCAGTCGATCACCAGGGCGCAGCACGCCGAACAGGGCCGCGGCGATGGCGTGGGTGCCGCTCACGAACTGCAGCCGCACCGCGGCCGCCTCCGCCTGCAGCACCCTGGCGAAGACCCGATCCAGAACCTCCCGGCCCAGATCACCGTGGCCATAGCCGCTCACCGAGGCGAAGTGCTGCACTCCCAGTCCTTCCGCCGCAAAGGCCTCCAGCACCCGTTCGAGGCGGGGACGCACCCCAGCCGTGCGGGCCGCCATCTGGGGGGCGATGCGCTGCAGGGCGGTCTCCACCCGCTGCCGGGCCCAGTCCCGCTGGGCAGCGCTGGGCTTGGCGGCGGGCAGGCCCATCGGCGAACGGTGCATCGGCAGGCCCCATGCTGCCGCCCGTTAGATTTCTCTAGCTGCATTGGCTACAGAACGGAGAAGCCAAGGCACCAGACACCCGGAGAGTTCCTTGGTTTCCAGTCCAGAAGCATTGAGTTCAGTGCCCAACGCGCCGCGATCCGGTGAGCCCGTGCTGGTTCACAGTGTTGATCCCGCCGACGGGGCTGAAGCCCTCAGCACCGCCCATCGCGAGCGCAAGGAGGCCCGCATCCGCGCC
Organism: Synechococcus sp. CCY9202; assembly: GCF_034931685.1. Lineage (NCBI taxonomy): Bacteria > Bacillati > Cyanobacteriota > Cyanophyceae > Synechococcales > Synechococcaceae > Synechococcus > Synechococcus sp. CCY9202. The sequence goes on along the minus strand of NZ_JAYGID010000009.1, from coordinate 53,198 downwards.
GCCCTGGCGGCCCGGCGCCTGCCGCTGCCGCCGCGGCAACGCAAGTTCAAGCTCGGCACCACCGGTTTCATGCTGGCCATCCATGTGGGGGCCGTGTTTGCCCTGCTGCCGCAGTTCTGGAGCTGGCAGGGGCTGGCGGCGCTGGCCTTGCTCTATTGGGTCACGGTGCTGGGCGTCACCCTGGGTCTGCATCGCCTGGTGGCGCACCGCAGCTTCGTGGCGCCCCTCTGGCTGGAGCGCACCCTGGTGCTGATGGGCACCCTGGCCTGCCAGAGCGGCCCGATCGAATGGGTGGGTCTGCATCGCCATCACCACAAGTTCTCCGACCAGCCCAACGACCACCACGACGCCGCCCGCGGCCTCTGGTGGGCCCACAGCGAATGGATGCTGCACGAGATTCCGGCGGTGCAGCACGTGGCCCGCTTCACCGGCGATCTGCAGCGCGATCCCTTCTATCGCTGGCTCGACCGCTGGTTCCTGCTGCTGCAGCTGCCCCTCGGGGCGGCTCTGTATTGGTACGGCGAAAGGGCCGGCGTGCGGGGCGGTGGCCTGGGCCTGGTGCTCTGGGCGATTCCGCTGCGCCTGGTGCTCGTGTATCACGTCACCTGGTTGGTGAACTCGGCCACCCATGCCTTCGGCTATCGCAACTTCGATTGCCCGGATCTGTCGCGCAACTGCTGGTGGGTGGCGCTGCTCAGCTTCGGCGAGGGCTGGCACAACAACCACCACGCCCATCCCCACTCCGCCCGCCACGGCCTGCGCTGGTTCGAGTTCGACATCACCTGGCAGCACATCAAGTTGCTACGGGCCTTCGGCTGGGCGCGACGCGTCCGTGTGGCCCACTACCGGGCCTGAAGCCTCAGCTGCCGCCGCGCTGCCTGTTCCTTCAGGCTTCGCCTGATCCTCTCTGCGGCCCTGGCATCGCCCCAAGTTCCCTCCGGATCGCCGCCGCCAGGTCGAGGGAATGGCCGTTCATTCCGAGCCGTTGCTGCCGGGCCCTGTCGCGCAGGAGCTCCAGGAACTGATCGGCGCTCAGCTCCTGCTCTCCCGCCACCCCCAGCGCCGCCAGAGTGCGACGCAGATCGGGCAGTTCGGCATCCAGTTCGCTGGCGTTGTAATCGCTCTGGCCGGCCATCACCTCCGCGAAGCGTTCGCGCCGCTGGCGACGGGCCACCGGATAGGCCTCCAGGAGCAGCGTGCGGCACTGCCGCCACGGCTGGCCAGCGGTGAACAGCCCTGCCAGGGCGGCACTGAGGCCGGCGGCCTCGGCATCGGCGATCCGCAGGTCAAAGGCCGGCGGCGGCTGGCGCACGCCCACGAACACCTCCAGCAGCTCCCCGGGGCCAAGCACACCGCCGTGGGGATCGGTCACGGGCTGGGCGGACACCGCCAGCGCCTCCAGGGCTTCGGGGGTGTCCAGCAGCAACTGGCGCAGTTCGGCGGTGAGCGGTTGCCCGGGTGGCTGGGCAGCCAGCCACTGGTTGACGCTGCCGAGGGCGAGAAACACCTCCGGCCCGGGGGAGGCGAGCTTGCCGTTGCGCAGCATCGAGATCTGGGAGTTGTGCACCTTGCCCAGATCGAGGGCCTCGGCCAGGCCCGGCAAGACGCGGTGACTCCAGTCGTTGCGCTCATGCCACACCTTGATCAGATGGGCGAAGGCGGCGCGGCCCGCACCGAGCTTGTCTCGATAGCCCACTTGCTGATCAGGATCCGTATTGCTACCATCTTATCGATTGATCAGGAGCCGGTCCGTTATGACCGCCACAGCTACACGTTCTCCGGTCGCCGCGGCTGCCGCCTCTGCTGCCGGTCTGCGCAGCCACCAGGCGGCGTCCGTCGCCGCGGTGGATGCCCTGCAGCGCTCCGCCCGGCTGCGTCGCCCCCGCCGCGGTGAGCCCACCCCGGAAATTCCGAGTGGCCGCAGCTGGGTCACCATCGGCTTCATGGCGACGATCCACGTTCTGGCCCTGGTGGCCCTGTTGCCTCGCTTCTGGAGCGTGCCCGCCGTGGCCTCGCTGGTGGTTCTCTACTGGGTCACCGCCTGCCTGGGCGTGACGATCGGCTACCACCGGCTGCTCAGCCATCGGGCCTTCCGCGTGCCCCAGTGGCTGGAACGCTTCTTCGCCACCTGTGGCGCCCTCAGCTGCCAGCACGGCCCGATCGACTGGGCGGGTCTGCACCGTCACCACCACAAGTTTTCCGATACGGATGCGGATCATCACAACAGCCACCGTGGCTTCTGGTGGAGCCACATGGGCTGGATGTTCAAGGAGATCCCGGCCATGGGAGCCGTGCCTCGGCTCACGGGTGATCTCGCTGCCGATCCCTACTACCGCTGGCTGAACAACTGGTTCCTGGCCCTGCAGCTCCCCCTGGCCGGCCTGCTGTTCTGGATCGGCACCGTCACCGGTGCCGGCGGCTGGGCCCTGGTGCTCTGGGGCATCCCCCTGCGTCTGGTGCTCGTCTATCACGCCACCTGGCTGGTCAATTCCGCCACCCATTGCTGGGGTCGCGTCAGCCATGCCAGCGGCGATGCCTCCCGCAACAACCCCTGGGTGGCGGCGCTCACCTTCGGTGAGGGCTGGCACAACAACCACCATGCCTTCCCCCATTCGGCCCGCCAGGGTCTGGAGCCCGGTCAGATCGATCTCACCTGGGAGCACATCCGCCTGATGCGGGCCCTGGGCCTGGCCACCAAGGTGCGGCTGCCCAAGGCGGCCCTCGGCGGCCCCACCCTGGCGGATGCCCAGGAGCGGGGTGCGGTCGGTGGCGTAGGTTGAACAATCGGTTTTCGTCAGAGCGTCGGTTTCGAATCCATGGCCAAGCGCGTACAAGTCGTACTGAACGAGGACGTCCTCAGCCTGGGCAAGGACGGCGATCTCGTGGATGTGGCCCCCGGCTACGCCCGTAACTTCCTCCTTCCCACCGGCAAGGCCATCCCCGTGACCCCCGCGGTGATGCGTCAGGTGGAGGCCCGCCGGGCCAAGGAGGCCGAGCGCCAGGCCGCCCTCAAGGCCGAGGCGGAAGCCTTCCGCACCGCCCTGGCCACGATCGGCCGCTTCACGATCAAGAAGCAGGCCGGCAACGACGATGTGATCTTCGGCACGGTGACCAACGGCGATGTGGCCGAGGCCATCGAAGCCGCCACCAAGAAAGAGGTGGACCGCCGCCACATCCTGGTGCCCGAGATCCATCGCACCGGCTCCTACAAGGTGCAGGTGAAGCTCCACCACGACGTCACCGCCGAGCTCAATCTCGAAGTGGTCAGCTACTGATCGCTGCGGCGACCATGGCTGCCGCCAACGTCACGCCGTCGGGGCCTTCGGGCCTTGACGGCGTTGTGGTGTGGGCCGTCTACGGTGCTGTTGTCACACCCTCCCATTGCCGCCGATGGTGAGCGCGCCTCCGATTCCCAGCGATGCGGCCGATCCTGGCCCGCGCCGCCGCGCCCGGGCCGCCGCAGAGGCGAGCTTCGAGGCGCTGCCCGATTCGGTGCCACCCCAGAACCTGGAGGCCGAGGAAGCCGTTCTGGGCGGCATTTTGCTCGATCCCGATGCGATCGGCCGCATCGCTGACGTGGTGCAGCCGGAGGCGTTCTACCTGGGTGCCCATCGCGAGATCTACCGCACCGCCCTGATGCTGCACAGCCAGGGCAAGCCCACCGACCTCACCGCCATGGCGGCCTGGCTGGCGGACACAGGCCACCTGGAGAAGGTGGGCGGCAGCGGACGGCTGGTGGAGCTGGTGGAGCGCACCCTCTCCACCGCCTCGATCGACCAGGTGGCACGCCTGGTGATGGACAAGTACCTGCGCCGCCAGCTGATCAAGTCGGGAAATGAGGTGATCCGGCTCGGCTTCGAACAGAGCAAGCCGATGGAGCAGGTGCTCGATGAGGCTGAGCAGAAGATCTTCGCGATCAGCCAGCAGAAACCCAGCGCCGGCCTCACCCCCACCGCCGAGATCCTCACCAGCACCTTCAACGAGATCGAGAGCCGCTCCCTGGGCACGGCCGTGGCCGGTATCCCAGTCAACTTCTACGACCTCGACGCCATGACCCAGGGGCTGCAGCGCAGTGACCTGATCATCGTGGCCGGCCGCCCCGCCATGGGCAAGACCGCCATCACCCTGAATCTGGCCAAGAACGTGGCCCAGCTCCACAACTTGCCGGTGTGCGTGTTCTCGCTGGAGATGAGCAAGGAGCAGCTCACCTACCGGCTGCTGGCCATGGAGGTGGGCATCGAGAGCGGTCGTCTGCGCACCGGCCGCCTGCAGCAGGAGGAGTGGCCGCTCTTGGGGCAGGGCATCAACACCCTGGGCCAGATGCCGATCTTCATCGACGACAAGCCCAATGCCGGCGTGCTCGAGATGCGTTCCCTCTGCCGCCGTTTGATGGCCGAGAGCGGCAAGGAGCTAGGTCTTGTGGTGATCGACTACCTCCAGCTGATGGAGGGATCGGGTTCCGATAACCGCGTCCAGGAACTCTCCCGTATCACCCGCGGCCTCAAGCAGATGGCCCGCGAGCTCAACGTGCCGGTGGTGGCCCTCTCCCAGCTCAGCCGTGGGGTGGAGTCACGCACCAACAAGCGGCCGATGCTCAGCGACCTGCGGGAATCGGGCTCGATCGAGCAGGACGCCGACCTGGTGCTGATGATCTACCGCGACGAGTACTACAACCCCGATACGCCCGATCGTGGCATCACCGAAGTGATTGTGACCAAGCACCGCAACGGGCCGGTGGGAACGGTGAAGCTGCTGTTCGAGCCGCAGTTCACCCGCTTCCGCAATCTGGCGGCCTGATTCAGTTGCATGTGCTGGTGCGTCTGCTGGTGTGCCGCTGCGAATCAGGTCGCCAGATTCACCCTGGTCTGAGATGTTGACGCGCCTTGGAGCGAGGTCGTCATCGAGCCATGTCGCGGGGCAATCAAGCGGCCCTGAAAAGGCCGGATTCGACTCGTCAAGATTTTCCCGAATTCTATGTAATGATTCTGGTCACCTGCGTCACAGGAGCTGTAGTCAAGGCTTGAGCTGAATCTGAGAGGCTGGGAGCGGCGCTTGCCGGAAAGCCAACAGCCCACAGACAAGGAGTATTCGGATTGACTGGTATCGTGGTAAGCTGCCAAAGAGTAAATTATATGAAAGCAAAGGGGTGCCAAGCGACAGATCAGAGATTGAAGACTGTTTTGAATTTATCAAGACAAAACAGGACCAAGGGTATGACCTGATTTTCTTCCCGAATCCAGGAAACTCTGGAGACGCAGTCATTGCATGCGCAACAATACAGCAACTTGAGAAGCGCAGGATTCGATGCACGCTTGCAAGGAGCGGTATGCAGCATAAGCCGAGTAATTACTATATTTATAGTGGCGGCGGTAATCTCGTTCCTTTCTATGCCGATGCCGCCAAGGTGCTGGCAAGCTTGTCAAGGCAAAAGGCGGGTTTGTGTGTGCTCCCTCATAGCTGCTTTGGTGTCGACAGCGTCCTTCAGCTCTATGAAGGGGATCTTACGATATTTGCCAGAGAGGCCACGACTCAACACTATTTACGGAGCCTAGATGCTCGGCATCTTACGATCAAGATAGACCATGATATTGGTTTATCCTTGGACATGGAAGACCCTCGTCTTGCAATGCCGAGAACTTTTAACGCCTTGTATGGCAATGCAGGCAGAGGGCAGTCACTTTGTATTCTGCGAAATGATTGCGAATCCGTAGCCAATCCCTTGCTTGCAGGCAAAAATAGCATAGACATATCAAACCTTTGGCCTAAGGGATTCCCCAGCAGGGGCTTTGGAGTGACGTATCTTGATGCTCCCTTGGTATTTAATTGCGTGTCGTGGTTTCTCTCGCTGCTGGCGCCCGCTGCAGTGATCCATACGGATAGATTGCATGTCGGCATCGCAGCAGCACTGCTTGGCAAAGAGGTTTATTTGTACGATAACTGCTACAAGAAGATTAGCGCCGTGTATGAATTCTCATTGAAAAATAGGCCCGGCTTGAATATTAGACTAGGTTGAGATCTTTCAGGATTTTCGGTAATGCTGGGATGGTCACTTCAGGCGGAGCTCCCTTCGGAAACGATCGATCTGGCTCTGGATAGCCTGTGTTTCGTCTTGGCGTTCCTGACATCATAAGGATGAATGATTTGACTGAGATCTTGTCGCTACCTGCTTGCTGATCACTTTTTGCAGTGTCTCCAGCCAGGTACCTGCAATCTCATGTTTCGTTGCAAAAGTGTAAATACTGACTAGTTCATTTAGTTTTGCCACGTTCATCAGCTTATCTCCAAGCCTCATGATCTGCTCATCTGTAATATCCTTCTCAAAAGCCGAGGGCAGTGGCTTGCCGGCTGCGCGAAAGTTCAGGATGGTCCGAATACACTTTTCGCACACGCAACAGTTCGCGCCTGTCTGCGGCCCTTCCCAGCAGACTCGCAGATTATTGACACACTCCAAAGTCTCTGAGATGTGCATTACTTTCTCGGTTCTCGAAAAAGCATGTCCTTCAGCCATGATAGAGAAGATATCACTGGAAAGCATGTGATCGGATATGGGATTAGAGCCCCAAGGCAGAGTCAGTGCGTCGTATCTCGCGTCACTGCTGAGTATGCCTATGGAATGACTGCCATTGAATTGATGTAATACACCAGCGAAAGCGGCTGCAAAGTTCTGCTCCCAGTCGGGCAGCGCCAGCCTTGCGTTGGTCTTGACGCAGACGAGAGGAATATTTGTTGCCGCAAGAATCTTGCGGCAACTTTTGGCGGCTTGGTCAAAAGCTGCCTGAGCCTCAAGACGAATGTCAAATCCATGCACGAGAACGGCAGCATCAATGTTTACGTGATATTTTCCAGGGGATCGATTAACGTGCTTGAAGAGGCTGAAACAGCTATCCACCCCTCCTGAGAAGAGAAGAACTGCTGACTGGCCAGTGTCAACCACTACTTTCTTGTCAATGTGGTCTGCATTGATATCCACGCATTGATATAGATTGGGAAACCATGAGCAAAAAACATGTTGAAACTCTTCGAGATTACGCATCAGGGATTGGCTTGCGCTTCCATGAACATAAATGTCTCTGCCGGTCTTCATGGATGCAAAAAGAACGGCCACTATTGCAAAGTCTAAATTTGCAGTCGACTTAGAATGGCCGAAAAATTCGTAGTAGATGGAATCCCTTGAGATGGATCTGTTGTTATCGAAGCACTCGATTGTGAGATCTCTTCTCAGCACATTGCCGGATGATCTTTCGTCAAGAAATAGGTGAACACTTTTCGACATGAGCCAGCTTGATCTGTCGGGATTCTATCTTGAGATTGGCATCAGTGTGATTGGCTGAAATCCAATGACTTGAATCTGCTGTGCCGATAGGCAGCTACGCCAGCACTATGGAAACTGCTGCGAAACTAGCTATGTGCAATATGCTGCCATGCCAGTCGGTTGATGATCTTCTGCTGTCACCACAGAGAGCATATGGCCACATCGTATTGCTATTGGCCGTGAATAGAAGAGTGTCCTCAGTGACTGCTCCAACGTTGAGAGGTCATCTTGTGTGCTTGCGCCGTTAGGGAGGCCACGACATCGCTATCATTGACAGTGCTGGAAAATTTGCAGTCAAAGCTTACGACCGGATCACAGGCCGTGTAAGTTATCGCCTCTTCGTAAATTAAAAAGTCGGCAACGCACCGAGTTGGCCGATACAACTTCTTTAGATCAAGACAAGTAGAGTCGCGCAGAAAGCGATTGGCCAATCGTCGAGCAATCTTCTTCTTGATTAGATAGCCATAGGTCCCCCAGAATTCGTGCTCCCAACGGATGAAAGGGATGTCATGGTCAGCCAGCTCAAGCAGGCGTGTTAGGAAGCTTGGGTTATTTGTTCCAAGCTGAATGATCTCCCAGTCCGCGGGAAGTTGCTTGAGGAAAGCAGCCGAATTAAAGTCATCACGAAGAATGGCGTCATCTTCAAGCACAAGAAAGACTTGGTTGTTTGGACCGCTTTCGCTGGCAAGAAGTTTAAACAGCATCAAATGACTGGACAGACACGCGAGTTGAGCTGGGCGATTATATACAGGCATGTCAGTGCTAACTTGTGGCAGTGTCTCAGGCGTGATTGCTTTGAAGAAAAAGCAGTCAAGCCCCGCCTGCGCAAGTCTTGCATTGATGATCTCTTGGCGCTGAGAATTTCCTTCAATCGAAATGCACCAAGCATGCTGTAATCCTAGCCTCTGCCATGGAGAGACAGACTTGCCTTTGGGAGTATTTCTTTCGCCGTCAGCCCGATTGGCACCGGCAATGGCTTGCTCGTAGCGCGATAATATAGATCTCAGGTGTCTTATCACATTGGCTTGCAGTGCAGCGCCAACTGGCCGGAGCTGATCGGTATCGCCAGCGGCTTTGAGCGTTCGAAAATCAGGCCGATGATTATTGTGAGAGATGCAAAGAATCGTGTGATCTGGATCTAGCAGTACCAGTGGTAGCGTGAAGTCCTTCAGGAAACTTTTTTCCTCGCCGGAGGTGACACTGTCGGAGCAGCGCGTTTGCAGCAATAGTTCCCGCTTGAAGGCCCAGGTGGCCGCCGTAGCCTGGTTGCTGCCAAACGGGCCAGCCAGCCACAGCTCTCGCTCCGGCAGGAACAGCACTGGCAGCTGATTGCAGCCCGCCATCAAGCCATCGCCTCCGCTGAGTCGTTGCACCGCATGGGCCACCCGGCCGGTCGGGTAATAATCAGTATCGTCCATCACCACGATGATCTCGCCGCTGCAGAATCCATGGCTGAGATTGCGCACCTGGCCCAACGGCAGCCTCTGCTTCAGGCGCTCATAGCGAATCGTGAGACCCTGGTGGGGATCCGGCTGAAAAGCTTGTGTGCTGTCGTCGCTGTTGTCTACGATCACCCATTCCAGCAGTTCGCGAGGATAGGTCTGTGTCAAGATCTGCTGCTGCAAGAGTGGCAGCAGTCCGGCAGGACCATGCGTGACCGTGCAGAGACTCACGCGTGGAAGCTGCACTGGATGCTGCGCGGCAGACTGATTCACCTGTCACTTTGGTAGACGACGTGATTCATGGCTGGTTGCCATCGATAGGAGATTAGCGCATGTATTGGAGGGTTAGAGATTGGCAATCATCGAAAATGTGTTCTGGTCTTGGACAGAAAAACAATGGCGTACATATGCTCCTGCTTTCTGCCAGGCTGACCAGTCTCTCGGCACGGGCTCGCGCCCGCGACGAGCCTGTGCAACTGGAGAAAGACCTCAGCGACACCAGGCTCGGTGCCTGCAGCCGCGAGCGTGACCTGCGTCCTTGGACGGTGATCGATGCAGGCGTCACACAGCCAAGCAGGCAGCCCCACGCGAGCGAACCAGTCAGCCGTTGAAGAGCGACTCAGACCGAAACGGTGATCCCGGCCTGATTCTGCTGCTCAGACTGTTGTTCAGCCAGCACCTCAGCCAGACCCTCAAGATCCGCATCGGTGATCTTGGTCTGCATCGGGCAATGCTTGGGTCCACACATCGAGCAGAACTCGGCCTGCTTGTAGATATCGGCCGGCAGGGTTTCGTCGTGGTACTCGCGGGCCCGTTCCGGATCCAGCGAAAGATCGAACTGCCTGTTCCAGTCGAAGGCGTAGCGGGCCCGGCTGAGTTCGTCGTCGCGGTCGCGGGCACCGGGGCGATGGCGGGCGATATCGGCGGCGTGGGCGGCGATCTTGTAGGCGATCAGGCCATTGCGCACGTCTTCCGGGTTGGGCAGACCCAGGTGCTCCTTGGGCGTCACGTAGCAGAGCATGGCCGTGCCATACCAGCCGGCCATGGCCGCGCCGATGGCGCTGGTGATGTGGTCGTAACCAGGGGCGATATCGGTCACCAAGGGACCGAGCACGTAAAAGGGTGCCTCGGAACAGTCCTCCATCTGCTTGCGGACGTTGAACTCGATCTGGTCCATGGGCACATGACCCGGACCCTCCACCATCACCTGGATGTCGTGGGCCCAGGCGCGGCGGGTGAGTTCTCCGAGGGTCTTGAGTTCGGCCAGCTGGGCCTCATCGGAGGCATCGTGCAGGCAGCCGGGCCGCAGGGAATCACCGAGCGAGAAGCTGCAGTCGTAGCGTTTGAAGATCTCGCAGATGTCGTCGAAGCGGGTGAACAGCGGATTCTGCTTGTGGTGGTAAAGCATCCACTGGGCCAGGATGCCACCACCGCGGCTCACGATGCCGGTGAGGCGTCCCTTCACCTTGGGCAGATGCTCAATCAGCAGACCGGCGTGGATGGTCTGATAGTCAACCCCCTGCTGGCAGTGCTTTTCAATGATGTGGAGGAAATCATCTTCCGAGAGCTTCTCGATCGAGCCGTGCACACTCTCGAGAGCCTGATAGACGGGCACCGTGCCGATCGGCACCGGCGACGCCTGGATAATCGCCGTGCGCACCTCATCCAGGTTGACGCCACCGGTGGAGAGATCCATCACGGTATCGGCGCCATACTTCACCGCCAGCTCGAGCTTCTTCAGCTCTTCGCTCACATCACTGGCATTGGGGGAAGCACCGATGTTGGCGTTCACCTTGCACTTGCTGGCGATGCCGATCGCCATCGGCTCCAGATTCTCGTGGTTGATGTTGGCGGGGATGATCATGCGACCCCGCGCCACCTCCTCCATCACCAGTGATTCGGGCAGGTTTTCCCGCTGGGCCACAAAGGCCATTTCCTCGGTAACCACACCCTGACGGGCGTAGTGCATCTGGCTCACATTGGCGTGACCACGACGCTTCTCAATCCAGGCGCTGCGCATGAGGGGGCGGGCAAAGGTGGACAACATCCCAGCGGACCGATGCAGAACAACGGACACGGACGGATTGGGGCGCAGCTGGAGTTCGTTCTCACTTCCCTGCGCCGGCATGACCCGGATCAGGTTCGGAGGGTGTGATCTCAGCCCTGGGCAGACAGCCGGGAAGGCGTTTGCCGGGCACCCCTAGTGACTTTGGAAACCTAGCAAGGCTGAAACGAAGAGGAGGCTGATCAGCTGCCCTGCAGACCGTTGAGAGCCGCCGCGACGACGCGATGGTCGGGGTCCTGCTGCAGTTCCACCAGCAGACGACGGGCGACGTCGCTGGACGGTGCCGCTGCGGAGGCCGGTGCCAGGGACGATGGCAGACCCGGCTTCTGTACCAGCCGTCCGAGGATCTCGGCACCCCCCACCCGTACGGTGCCGTCGCCATCGGCGATCGCCAGCTGGGCAAGATCGAGCAGCCAGGCATCCGGCATCTCCGGATGTTCGGCCAGGGCCGAAAGGATGCTGCAGCGCACCAGCCACTGGTGATCCACCACAAAAGCCTGGCGCACCAGAGGCCAGGCCTCAACATGGCCATAGCTCACCAGGGAATTGGCGGCTTCGGCGCGCACGTTGGCGTCCTCATCGTGCTGAAGGGCCTGCACCAGGGCCTGGCGGGCGGCATCGCTGCGTTTGATCCCCAGGCCGGCGCAACTGAGCGAGCGGATCATGAAGGTGGTCTGTTCCAGACCCAGCAGCAGCAGGGGAATGGCCTGCTCCGCCGGCACCTGCCTCAGTCCCGCCAGTGCGGGCATGGCCCGGCTGGGGTCGCCGGAGGCGATTGCCTGGCGCAGGGCATCAAGATCGATCGACTCAGCCATTGTCCTGTCTTAGGTCACCCAGGAGCTGGGCGCGACGTCGGCGGCGGCCCACCAGGCTGGAGGCCTGCAGCCCCACCCCGATCAACAGGGCCGGAATCGCCTGCAACCGGTCTGCCCCCTGGCGCAGCAGCAGCGCCACCAGGGCCAGCAGGATCAGCAGAAGCGACGACAGCGCCAGCAACGGGCGGACTGTTCGAGCCGGCGAGCCGGCGGGAGGAAGCGTCATGCCAACGGGCCGGCACTGGCCTGGCGCTCCATCCAGCGCAGCAGGCTGAGGGTGAGCACCTTCACCCCGACAGCCAGGGCTGCTTCATCCGGCGCGAAGGTGTTGCTGTGCAGGGGCGTGCAACCCGTGGCACCGGCCACCCCGAGGCGGAACATGGTGCCGCGGGTGCCCTGCTGCAGCTCGGCAAAATCCTCCGCCCCCAGCGAGGGCTGCTCCAGCCAGCGCACCTGATCGCGTCCCAGCAGTTCGGTGGCGGCCTCCGCCACAAGCTCGGTGAGTTCCGGATCGTTGTGCACCGGCGGTGAGATGCAGCGGTAGCGCACCCGGGCTTCGCCGCCATGGCCCCGGCAGAGGGCCTGGACCGTGTCCTCGATCCAGCCAGGCAGCTGGGAATGGAGCTCCAGATCCAGGCAGCGCACGGTGCCGAGCAGACGCACGTGATCGGCGATCACGTTGAAGGCCTTGCCCCCCTCGATCCGGCCGAAGCTCACCACCACGGGATGGAGTGCATCGAGCCGCCGGCTGATCGCCTCCTGCAGACCACTCACCACCCGCGCCGCGATCCAGATGGCATCGGTGGACTGGTGCGGGCGGGCGCCATGACCTCCTTCGCCGAGCACCTCCACCTCCAGCTCGCCGGCTGCGGCGGTGAGGCTGCCGCAGCGCACCCCGATCGAACCCACCGCCAGGCTGGGGAACACGTGCACACCGAACAGGGCCTGTACCCCCTCCATGGCGCCATCGGCCCGCATCCAGGCTGCACCCTGGGCCGTCTCTTCGGCGGGCTGGAACAGCAGCCGCACCCGCGCCGTCAGCAGCCCGGCAAGGGGAGCCAGCACGTGCGCCACCCCCAGTCCCACGGCGGTGTGCAGATCGTGGCCGCAGGCATGCATCAGCCCCTGGCGGGTGGAGGCGTAGTCGAGGCCGGTGCGCTCCTCCACCGGCAGGGCATCCATGTCGACCCGCAGGGCCACCAGGGGCACGTCCGGCCCCTCAGGCCCCAGTTCGGCCAGCACGCCGGTGCGGCCCACCCCCTCACGTACCCGCCAGCCCCAGCGACGCAGCTCGCCGGCCACCAGGGCAGCGGTCTGCTGCTCATGGCCGCTGAGCTCGGGATGGCGGTGGATGTGGCGGCGCAGCTGAATCAGCTCCGGCAAGACCTCGGCCAGGCTGGCCTCGAGGCCGAGACGCTGCCAGTCGGCCAGCGGATGGGCACCGCAACCGGGCGCCGCGGCTCGGGGGGTGTCGGATCCGGTGGCGAGGGGCAGGGGCATCGAGGGGATTGTCAGGAGGCCAGAGCCAGGAACTGGGCCAGAGCCTGCACGGGCACGGGTGGCCAGCGCCGTATCCGCAACAGCCATTCTTCCTGGCGATAGCGCGGATCGAGACCGGAGGCCGCCGCCCAGTTGCTCTCGGCTTCCCCCTGAGCCCCCTGCCGCCAGAGCAGGGCGGTGAGACCGGCGCGGGCATCGGCGAACAGGGGGTAACGGCGGATCAGCTGGCGGAACTGGCGTTCGGCGGCCTCGAGATCCCCCAGCTGGAAAGCGGCCAGGGCAGCACTGGAGCGAGCCATGGCGAAACCGGGACGGGCCAGGTCAGCCGCGTCATAGCAGCGTCGCGCCTCGGTCCAGTCGCCCTGGGAGCCGCGCACGTTGCCGAGGTTGTAGAGCGCCGAGGCGTCAGCGGGATCCCGCTCCAGGATCCAGGTGTAGTCGGCGGCGGCGGCCTGCCAGCGCTGCAGTGCCTCCTCGGCCGTTCCCCGGTTGAGGTGGGGATCGGGGTTGAGCGGATCGAGCGCCATGGCGCGGCCCTGGTCTTCGATGGCGCCCTCGGGGTCGCCCAGGGCCAGCCGCACATTGCCGCGGTTGCTCCAGGCCGCGGCCTGGCTGGGGTCCTGTTCCAGCACACCATCCCAGAGAATCAGGGCTTCGCTGAAGCGGCCGTCGCGGCTGGCGGCCAGGGCCTGCTCGAACTGCTCGGGCAGGCTCACGCCAGGCCTGGCTGAGATCGGAGCGGCAGCGAGGGCCGGCAGGGGTAGCAGCAGGATCAGGGCCAGCGCCACCGCCAGGATCAGCAGAGCCGCGGCCAGATGACGCCCAGCCCCGCCCGGGGTCGCCGGTGACGGCATGGCGGAGTCGGTGGTGTCCGTGGCGTCGGTGGCCACAGTGGCGTCAGTCATCGCGGCCCCTCCGCGCCGAGCTGGGCCGCGCCAGGGCCAGAGCCGGCCGCGGCGAGATGGGCACGACCCGCCTCGGTCACCACCCGACCCCGTGGGGTGCGCTGCAGAAAACCCAGCTGCAGCAGGTAGGGCTCCACCACCGCTTCCAGGGTGGTGGGGTCTTCACCGAGGCCCGCCGCCAGGGTGTCGAGCCCCACCGGCCCGCCTCCATACCCCTCCAGCAGCAGGCCGAGCAGGCGCCGGTCGCTGGCATCGAGACCGCGCCCATCGACCCGATGCAGCCGCAGAGCCTGATCCACCAGGGTCGCGTTGATGCGGCCATGACCCGCCACCTCCGCCACGTCGCGCACACGGCGCAGCAGCCGGTTGGCGATGCGGGGCGTGCCCCTGCAGCGACGCGCCACCTCGAGCGCGGCTTCCGGCTCCAGCGCGATCGCCAGCAGCCCCGCCGCCCGCTGCACGATCGCCTGCAGATCGGGCAGGTCGTAGAACTCGAGCCGCTGGATCAGGCCGAAACGGTCCCGCAGGGGTGAACTCAGGGCGCCGGCTCTGGTGGTGGCCCCCACCAGGGTGAACGGCGCCACCGGCAGGCTGCGGGTGCGGGCCATGGCGCCCTTGCCCACGGTGAGATCCAGGCGGAAGTCTTCCATCGCCGGGTAGAGGATTTCCTCCGCCACCCGGTTGAGCCGGTGGATTTCGTCGATGAACAGCAGATCGTGGGGCTGAAGGTTGACCAGCAGCCCCACGATGTCGCGCGGGCGCTCCAGGGCAGGGGCGCTGGTGATCCGGCAGCGCACGCCCAATTCCTCGGCCAGCACCAGGGCCATGGTGGTCTTGCCCAGGCCCGGCGGGCCATGCAGCAGCACGTGATCGAGGGCCTCCTGGCGGCTGCGGGTGGCCTCCACCGCGATGCCGAGCACCTGCTTGAGTTCGTGCTGGCCGATGTAATCGGCCAGGCGTTTCGGCCGCAGCCCGTCTTCCCGCAGCACTGGAGCGGTCTGTTCACCCGTGTCGGGGGCGGCTGGATCGACCAGCCGGGCGGCGACACTGCCCCGGCGGGGAGCCGCACCTGCGCCGGAGGAGACGATCGCCATGGTTGGAGGGTACCGGCCGCTGCCTAGGGTCGGGGGGTAGGCGATACCCAACGGACAGGCGGCAGGGAGATGGCGAAGGGCGGAGGAAAGAAAGCCGCCAAGGCACGGCGCGATGCCGCCAACCGGCTGCTGGCCGACAACCGCTTTGCCCGGCACCAGTACGAGATCCTCGAAACCCTCGAATGCGGCATCGAGCTGCTGGGCACCGAGGTGAAATCGGTGCGGGCGGGCCAGGCGAATCTGCGCGATGGCTTCTGCCTGATCCGCAGCGGCGAGATCCAGCTGCACAACGTCCACATCTCGCCCCATAGCCACGCCGGCCGCTACTTCAACCACGAACCGTTGCGGGTGCGGCGGCTGCTGGCCCACCGGCGCGAAATCGACAAGCTGCGCAGTGCCCTCGACCAGAAGGGCCTCACCCTGATCCCTCTTAATTTGCATCTGAAGGGCTCATGGATCAAGGTGACCCTCGGCCTCGGCAAGGGCCGCAAGCTGCACGACAAGCGCCACGAAGAGAAGAGCAAGCAGGAGGCCAAAGAGGCCCGGGCGGCCATCGCCCGCCTCTGATCAGCACCAGCCCCTGGGCTCAGGGGGTGTCGGTGGGCGGCGGTGGTGGCTGGATCGGGGCTGTGGATGGAACCGTGGGACGGATGGGGGCCGCAGAGCCGGGTGTCGGGGATGGGGTGGAGCTCTGCTCCTGAGGCGCGCCAGGGATGCGCGTCTCGGGTGGCTCGGCCTCGGGAACGGCGTTCTGGGGCTCTGGTTCCGGCTCCTGGGGGGGTGGCGGATCAGCTCGCAGCGACAGGGTGATCTGGGCCGGCGCCAGCCCCTCGTTCGTGACCAGCAACTGCACGGGCGAGCGGGCCTGCGCCGGCAGACTCACCACGCGCAAAGGACCACTGGCCTCGAGCACACTGCCATCGGCGGCGAATACGGCCATCTGCATCAGGGGTGAGCCGTTCACGCCAAGCACCAGGCGGTGGTTGGCGGGGAGCTGGATCGGAAACAGACGGGCACCACCGGCGTCCACATCGGCCGAGAGGGCCTGAACGTCCTGGGATCGGGTCTTGATCGGCTCGATCCGCATGCCGGCCAGGCCCTGCTCCGCAGCGGCGTACCAGAGCTGGCGGAAGGGCTCCGGCGGAATCTCGGTGCCGATGCGACCGGGCAGCAGGTTCTGGGCGCTGCCGGAGACGAGCTGGCGCAGCACGGCGGAACTGAGGCCCTGCCCCACCAGAGCCTGCTGCCGCTGCTCCCAGTCGGCCTGGCTGTAGGTGCCGAGGCGGCGACGCACCGCCAGTGGCAACTGCTCTACCCGTGCCAGCCATTCTTCGGCCAGTTCGTTCCACACCTTGCGCAGCGGCGCGTCTTCGCTGGAATCGCTGGGCAGCCGTCCGCGCCGCTCCGGGAACTGGGCCAGCAGGCTGGCATCCACGAGCCGCAGGAACCAGGGCCGATCCACCTGCATGGCCCGCAACCGATTGAGCAGCTGCTGACGTTGGTCCACCTCCTCGGGGGGCAGGCTCTCGCCGGCGGCCAGACTCGCCTCCGGGATCCTGGGGGCGGCCGTGCGGCCGCGGCTCAGCCACCACCAACCGCCGGCCGTGCCCACGATGGCCGAGAACACCAGGGCCAGCACCACCGGCCAGACGCCGTTCTCGGCCTCCTCCTCCTTGGCCTCCTGGCGGCTGCGCCGCGGGGCCGCCGCCCCCATGGCGGGCAGCGGCTGGCTCTCGGCCAGGCCGACAAGGGGCAGTTCCGGCGCGACGGGACCAGGCAGCGGTGACGGTGCAGGCGCCACCAGCACCAGCGTGCGATCCGCGCGGGGCACCGGGCCGGTGCTGTCCGGCATGGGGAGAGCCTGCAGTGCGGCCAGAGCCTGGGCGGCGCTGGCGAACCGGCTGGCCGGATCCCGCTGCAGCAGTCGCTCCAGCTGGAGGCGCAGCTCTGGTTCGGCGTCGAGGGTCGCCGGCCAGCGCCAGACCAGGCTGACCGGATCGAGCAGGGAGGCCGGCGGCTCGCCGCTCAGCAGCACCAGGGCCGTGACGCCGAGGGCATGCAGATCCATCCAGGGCTGAGCTGCGCCGCCCTGGGCCAGCTCCGGGGGCGCATAGCCCGCTGTGGCCACGACGCCGCCGCCCACCAGGCCGAAATCCAGCAGCACCGGCTGGCCATCCCGATCGCGGCGCAGCAGATTGGCCGGACAGAGATCGCCGTGGACCAGCTCCTGGCTGTGCAGGGCCACCAGCACCGGCAGCAGCTGGCGAAGCAGCAGCAGCAGCTCCCCCCCGCCGAACACAAGCTGGCGCTCGGCGCGGGCCTCGAGCAGCTCCTGGTAGGTGCGCCCGTCCTGCCACTCCCGCACCAGCCAGAGGTCATCGCCAGCGGTGATCGCGCCACCGAAACGCGGCACCTGCGGATGGAGCACCGTCTGCAGCTGGCTCCAGCGGCGCCGAGCACCCTCCTGATCCGCCGCAGGACCCAGCTGGCGCAGGGCCATCAAGGCCCCGCCAGCCAGCTGGTCACTGGCCCGCCATAACCGCCCCTGAACCGGGGCGGCGTCATCGCTGGGGGCACTGAGGCACTGCTCCAGCTGGTAGCGCTCGCCGATCAGATGGCCAACCTCCGGCGGAGCAGGCGCCTCGGCGGGGCTGGGATCGGAAGGGGTCGCCATCAGGACGGGGATTGAGCGCCGTCGCGGTCGGGCTGATGCAGACCGCGGCTCTCCAGCCAAGCGCGGTCGTAGAGCCGCGAACGGTAGCGGTCACCGCTATCGCACAGCACGGTCACGATGCGATGGCCAGGCCCGAGGCGGCGGGCCGTTTCCACGGCCGCGGCCACGTTGATGCCCACCGAGCCGCCCAGAAAAAGACCCTCCTGCCAGAGCAGCTGGTAGATCGTGTCGAGGGCGGCCTGATCGTCGATGCGCACGGCGTCATCGATCGGCGCCCCTTCCAGGTTGGCGGTGACGCGGCTGTTGCCGATGCCCTCGGTGATCGAGCGGCCCTCGGCCTGCAGTGCGCCGGTCCTGGCCCAGCTGTAGAGGGCGCTGCCGTGGGGATCGGCCAGCACGCAGCGCACCGCCGGATTCTTCTCCTTGAGATAAAGGGCCACGCCGGCGTAGGTGCCCCCCGTGCCGGTGGCGGCCACCCAGGCATCCACCCGACCTTCGGTCTGCTCCCAGATTTCCGGAGCGGTGCTGTTGTAGTGGGCGCGGCGATTGGCCAGATTGTCGAACTGGTTGGCCCAGACGGCTCCGGGGGTTTCGGCGGCGATGCGGCCCGAGAGTCTCACGTAGTTGTTCGGGTCGCGGTAGGGCACCGCCGGCACGGTGCGCACTTCGGCGCCGAGGCTGCGCAGCAGGCCGATCTTCTCGGCCGACTGGGTGTCCGGAATCACGATCAGGGCCCTGTAACCGCGGGCATTGCAGAGGTGGGTCAGACCGATGCCGGTGTTGCCCGCCGTGCCCTCCACCACTGTGCCGCCGGGCTGCAACAGCCCCTGCTCCTCCGCTTCCAGCAGGATGCCGAGGGCGGCCCGATCCTTGACGGAGCCGCCGGGGTTCATGAACTCGGCCTTGCCGAGGATGTCGCAACCGGTGAGGGCGCTCAGGGCCGCCAGGCGGATCAGGGGGGTGTGGCCGACTGCGCCGACAAACCCCTCAGTCGTACCGCCCATCGCGCTGGCCTTCTCGAACAACGTTGCTGTGGGCGGATCGTAGGCAACTCCCTAGGGTCAGCCCAGAGGGCACGGCAGTGATGGTTCCCCGGACGGGCACGGCGAGTGGACGGCCATCGCTGGTGACCCTGCGGCAGCGGCTGCGGCAGGTGCGCCAGATCAGCGAGCGCCTGATCGCTCCGCTGGAACCGGAAGACCTCTGCCTGCAGGGCATGGCCGACGCCAGTCCGCCCAAGTGGCACCTGGGCCACACCACCTGGTTCTTCGAGGAATTCCTGCTGCGGCCGGCACAGACCAGCGGCGCAGCGGCCCCGGAGCTGTGGCGTTATCTGTTCAACAGCTACTACGACGCCGTGGGAGCGCGCCATCCGCGGCCGCAGCGGGGTCTGCTCAGCCGACCACCGATCGACGCGGTGCTGGCCTGGCGGCAGCAGGTGGATCAGGCCCTCGAGCTCCTGCTCGACCGAGTGGAGGTCTGGCCCGAGGAACGGGCGCGCCCCACGCTGGCGCTGCTCGAACTGGGGTTGCAACACGAGCAGCAGCATCAGGAGCTGCTGCTGATGGACCTGCTCGACGGGTTCAGCCGCAATCCCCTGGAGCCGGCCTACCGCGGCACTGGTGGCCGTGACCGGCCCAAGACAGCCGCTGCACTGATCAGCGATGGCCTCGACAACAGCGCGGTGGCCGTGCCCGCCTGGCACGACGACCCCGAAGGCCGCTTCCGCGCCCTGGCGCGCGCGCACGACGGCCCTGGCCACGAAGGCGCCGCTGCAGGCGGCGGCAGTGGGCTGGCTGGCTGGCTGAGCTTCGCTGAGGGCCTGGTGGCGATCGGCCACCTGCCGGGCAGCGGCGGCCCCGAGGGTTCGCCCGGCGGGTTCGCCTTCGATCACGAGGGCCCCCGTCACCGCGTCTGGTTGGAGGGCTTCCAGATCGCCGAGCGGCTTGTGACCAACGCCGAGATGGCCGCCTTCATCGCCGCTGGGGGTTACGAGCAGCCCGAGTGGTGGATGAGCGAAGGCTGGGCGGTGGCCCGCGACCGCGGCTGGCGGGCTCCCCGCTACTGGCGCGGCGACGACGAATTCACGCTCGCGGGCCGGCAGCCGCGGGATCCCCAGGCCCCGGTGCGGCACCTCAGCTGGTTTGAGGCCGATGCCTACGCCCGCTGGGCCGGGGCGCGGCTGCCCAGCGAAGCCGAGTGGGAAGTGGCGGCCGCCAGCGGCCGCCTGCCCCAGGCTTTCGGCCTGCTCTGGCAGTGGACCGCCAGTCCCTACCGGCCGTACCCGGGCTTCCAGCCCGCGGCCGGCGCCGTGGGCGAATACAACGGCAAATTCATGAGCTCCCAGATGGTGTTGCGCGGCAGCGGTTTCCTGACGCCACCGGATCACCAGCGGCTTACCTACCGGAACTTCTATCCACCCGCCAGTCGCTGGATGGCGGCCGGACTGCGGCTGGCCCGCGATGGCGCCATGCGGGCCGGGGAGGCGGCATGAGGGCCC
Source organism: Synechococcus sp. CCY9202 (assembly GCF_034931685.1). Taxonomy (NCBI): domain Bacteria; kingdom Bacillati; phylum Cyanobacteriota; class Cyanophyceae; order Synechococcales; family Synechococcaceae; genus Synechococcus; species Synechococcus sp. CCY9202. The sequence goes on along the minus strand of NZ_JAYGID010000009.1, from coordinate 32,891 downwards.
ACCTCGAGCAGCGTCAGCCGGACTGCAGCCGCCGCTTCATCGACCTCCATCCGCAGCAGGCCGACATGGCCCGCCTGGTGCGCCAGGGCATGGCCCGCAAGCCGCGGCAGCTGCCCGCCTGGCTGCTCTACGACGCCGAGGGTTCGCGGCTGTTCGAGGCGATCGGCGCCCAGCCGGAATACAGCCTTACCCGCACCGAGACAGCCCTTCTGGAAGACATGGCGCCGCAGCTGGCGGCGGCCCTGGGCGCCGGCGTGCTGGTGGAATTCGGCGCCGGTAACGCCCGCAAGGTGGGTCCGTTGCTGAACGCTCTGCGGCCGGCCGCCTACGTGGCCCTCGACATCAGCGCCGACCACCTGGCCGACGCCTGCGACGCCCTGCAACGGCGCCATCCGCCCGTGCCGGTGCTGGGCATCTGCTGCGACTACAGCCAGCTGGAGCAGCTGCCCGCCCATCCCCTGCTGGAAGGTCAGCCGTTGCTGGGCTTCTACCCGGGTAGCTCCCTGGGCAACTTCGATCCGGAGGAGGCCCGCGCCCTGCTGCGCCAGTTCGCCCGGCTGCTGGGCCCGAGCGGTCGCCTGCTGATCGGCATCGATCAGCCCAAGGCACCGCAGCGGCTGGAGGCCGCCTACGACGACGCGGCGGGGGTCTCGGCCGCCTTCGCCTTCAACTTGCTGGCCCGGCTCAATCGGGATCTGCAGGGCAGCTTCGACCCCACCCAGTTCCGCTACCAGGCCCGCTGGCAGCCGCAGCACAGCCGCATCGCCATGGCGCTGGTGAGCCGGCGGGAGCAGATGGTGCAGCTGGCCGGATCCAGCTGGCCGTTCGCTGCCGGGGAGCCGCTGATCACCGAATACAGCCACAAGTACACGCCTGAGGCGTTCGCGGCGCTGGCGGCCGACGCCGGCTGGCGGGGCACCCGCCGTTGGAGCGATCCGGCCAACGACCTGTCCCTGCACCTGCTGGTGCAGGCAGACTCGGAACCAGCGACAACGGTGGGGCGATGAGCCTCCAGGAGCAGCCATGAGCCGGGACGAACAACGGGCGGCGATGCGCCAGGTGCGCGAAGGGCTGATCGAAGAACTGGAGGGGCTTTACCACCAGGCCTTCGATCGGATCGGCCGCGTCGAGCTGGGGGAGGGGGCCGTGGCGCGGCTCACCCAGCTGCTGCTCCGCTCCCGGGAAGCGGCGATCACGCCGCTGCAGGAGGAAATCGAGGCGCCCTTGATCACCCGCGCCCCCGGGGAGTCACCCCCGGCAGCCGCTGCCGAACCCACCGAGGCCTGAGACCAGACGCATGGCTAGCAGCTGGTTCGAAGAGCTGGAGGCACGGCTGGAGCAGCAGCTGGAGGCTTTCCTGCAGGCCAACCCCGAGCAGGACGCCCTGCTGGCCGAGCAGGAGGCCCGCGACCGCCAGCTTGAGCTGCAGAAGCGGCGGCGCAGCCTGCAGGCTCAGGCTGAGCAGCGGCGCCAGGAGCTGCTGCGGCTGGCCGGTGAGATTCGCCAGTGGCAGGAGCGGATCACGCGGGCCCGCGCTGCCGGCGCCACCGAGCTGGCCGAACAGGCCGCCGCCCGCTGCGAGGCCTTGATGGAGCAGGGGCGCCGCGCCTGGCAGGAGCTGGCGGACCTGGGCCAGAGCTTTGCCGCCACCGAGGCCGCCCTCGAGGAGCTGACCGCGCGCGCACGCCAGAGCCGCCCAAGCCAACAGCCCCGCCAGCAGACCACCGGCAGTCCCGCGGCGGGCGCGCCAGTGGAGCCGGCCCAAGCCGCAGCGCCAACGTCCGGCGGCGACAACCTGGAGGCCGCCTGGGCCGCCTTCGAGACCCGGCAGGAGCTGGAGGCCCTCAAGCGCCGCCAGGGCCATACCACCTGAGGAGGCGCCCGGCCTGATGGGATTTCTGCTGAGCAAGCTGCTGCCGCTGGGGCTCTACCCCCTCGGCCTGGCCCTGGTGCTGCAACTGGTCGGCCTGGCGGGCCGGCGGCGGCGCTGGGGACCGTGGCTGTCGGGCGGTGGGGTGCTGCTGCTCTGGATCGCGGCGATGCCGTACACCAGCCGTCAGCTGGTCTGGGGGCTGGAGGAACCGGCGGCGGCCCTCACCCCTGCCGTGATCCCCCGCGCCGATGCGGTGGTGGTGCTGGGCAGCGGCCTCAGACCCGCCCTGGCGCCGCGGCGCCAGGTGGAGGTCAACGAGGCGGGCGACCGGCTGCTCACCGGCCTGCGGTTGCTGCGGCAGGGCAAGGCACCGGTGCTGCTCACCAGCGGCGCCAAGGTGCACTTCGCCAGCGGCGACCCTGCCCCCGCCGAGGCGGAGGTCGCCCGCCAGCTGGCGATCGATCTGGGGGCTCCCCCCGCGGCGATCCTCACCAACCCGGGCTCGCGCACCACCGCCGAAGAGGCCCGCGACATCGGCCAGCTGGGCCGCCAGCGGGGCTGGACACGCATCCTGCTGGTGACTAGTGCCACCCACATGCCGCGCTCGCTGGCCACCTTCCGGCGCCGCAGCGGCCTGGAGGTGATTCCGGTGGCCTGCGATTTCCAGCTGACCAGCCGCAGGAACTACGGCAGGCCAACGGCCGCCAGTGTGGTGCTGGATCTGGCTCCCGATGCCGGTGCTCTGCTGCTCACCAGCCAGACGCTCAAGGAACACCTGGGGCTGCTGGTCTACCGGCTCAAGGGCTGGAGCTGAACCGGCCCGGGCTCACTTCTTGGGAGCAGGGGGCACCAGGCTGACGCCCTCGGGCGGCGGGGTGGGGTCGGGATCGGCGATCAACATGTGCTGCAGCACGATCTCAGGACGTTCGCTGTCGCGCCAGCGGATCCGATAGGCCGGCATCTTGGTGCCACGGCTGGTGGTCTGCTCCACCGGCTCCATCACCCATCCCCGGCGCGAACGACCCTGGGGGTTGCGCTTCACGACCGCATCTGCGTGCTGGAAGCGGAAACCGACGCGCTCGCCACTCATGGAATCGCTGCCCCCGTTGGGGGAGATTGCCTACCGAAGTGATTATCCCATTGCGCCCCTCAGGCCTCACCGCCCTGCTCGGGGCGGGTCTCCGCCCGCTGCTCCGGCCGCAGCAACGGAAAGGCGATCACGTCGCGGATCGAGGGGCTGTCGGTGAGCAGCATCACCAGCCGGTCGATGCCGATACCAAGACCGCCGGTGGGGGGCATGCCCACCTCGAGGGCCTGCAGGAAATCCTCATCCACACCCTGGGCCTCCAGGTCGCCGGCCGCCTTGCGCTCCTGCTGGGCCTCCAGGCGCTGGCGCTGATCCACCGGGTCGATCAGTTCGCTGAAGGCGTTGGCGGTTTCGCGCCCCACGATGAACAGCTCAAACCGCTCCACCATCCCGGGCTTGCTGCGGTGGGCCCGCGCCAGGGGTGAATTCTCCACCGGGTAATCGAGCACGAAGGTGGGCTGGATCAGGCTCTCCTCCACCCGCTGCTCGAAGGCCTCCACCAGCAGGCGGCCGACGGAATCGGCCAGGGCCGGCGCCACGAGACCCTGGCTTTCCATGGCGTCGGCGGCCTGCTGCCGCGTGGAGAAGGTGGTGAAGTCGAGCCCGGTGGCGTCCTGCACCAATTCCTGCATGGTGGCGCGACGCCAGGGCGGCGTCAGATCAATCGCGGTGCCCTGGTAGGTGATCGCGGTGGTGCCGCACACCTGCTGACAGACGTGGGCGATCAGCTGCTCGGTGAGCTCCATCATGTCGGTGTAGTCGGCGTAGGCCTGGTAGACCTCCACGGACGTGAACTCGGGGTTGTGGCGGGTGCTCACCCCCTCGTTACGGAAGATGCGGCCCAGCTCATAGACCCGCTCGAAGCCGCCCACCACCAGCCGTTTGAGGTGCAGCTCGGTGGCGATGCGCAGGGTCAGGGGCAGATCGAGGGTGTTGTGGTGGGTCTCGAACGGCCGGGCATCGGCACCGCCGGGCTGGCTCTGCAGCACCGGTGTCTCGATCTCCAGGAAATCCCGCTCATCCAGCCAGCGGCGCATGGCACTCACCGCCAGGGCACGACGCCGGAAGGTCTCGCGGGTGTGGGGCGACACGATCAGATCGAGGTAGCGCTGCCGGTAGCGCTTCTCCACATCGGCCAGGCCGTGCCACTTGTCCGGCAGCGGCTGCAGACTCTTGCTCAACATCGACCAGCGCTTCACCTTCACCGAGAGCTCGCCCCGGTCGGTGCGGCGCAGGCTGCCCTCCACACCGATCAGGTCACCGGCATCGACCAGGGACGTGAGGTGGGCAAAGGCCTCAGGGTCCTCCGGCAGGGAGGCGGCCAGGGTGGCCTTGTCGATGAAGAGCTGGATCGGGCCGCTCTGATCGGCCAGGGTGAAGAAGGCGAGCTTGCCCATCACCCGACGGGTCATCACCCGACCTGCGATTGCAACGCTGAGGTCACGCTCCTCGCCCTTGGGCAGATCGGCATGGGCGGCCTGGAGCTCAGCGGTGCTGTGGCTGGGCTCGAAACGCAGGGCATAGGGACCCTGGCCCAGCGCAGCGAGGGTCCGGGCTTTCTCCAGGCGGGTCTCGCGCAGCTCCGACAAGGGTCTGACGACTATCTGATGGCGCCCCATCCTGCAGGATCGAAGGTCAGGCGATGACCTGGATCTCTCGGGGTCTGGGTCTTCAGAGGCCTCGATCTTCCGGGTCAGCCAGCAGCCGCCAGGCTGGCGTCACCCATCCGCTGGGAGGCGTATCCGGTGCCCCGCACGGTGAGGATCAGCTCAGGGTTGCGCGGATCGGGCTCCAGCTTGCCCCGCAGCCGGGCCACGTAGACATCCACAACGCGCAGATCGGCGGCGCGGCGCGGCGGGTAGCCCCAGAGCTGCTCGAGGATCTGGGCCCGTGGCACCACTCGGCCAGGCTCGCGGAACAGCAGTTCCAGCAGGCTGAATTCGGTGTAGGTGAGGGCAATGCGCTCGCCGTCGCGGGTCACCTGGCGTCGATTGGTGTCCACCACCAGATCACCCAGGCGCATCACACCGCTGCCCACCGGCACATCGCGGGGTTCACTGCCGGCCGAACCGCGGCCTACCCGGCGCAGGATCGTGGCGATGCGGGCCTCGAGCTCCTTGGGGCTGAAGGGCTTGGGCAGGTAATCGTCGGCCCCCAGATCGAGACCGGCGACCCGCTCGGCGATGGCATCGAGAGCCGAAAGAAAGATGATCGGCACGCAGGATTCCGCCCGGAGCCGGCGGCAGACCGCGAAGCCATCCAGCTTGGGCAGCATCACATCGAGCACCACCAGATCGGGCTGCTCCTGGTGGAACAGGGCCAGGGCCTCCTCGCCGTCCTCGGCGCAGACCACCCGATAGCCGGCGATCTGCAGCCGCATCACCAGCACCCGCCGCACGGCAGCTTCATCGTCGACCACCAGAAGGGTGGCCCTGGGATCCGATGGCATCTCCTGATCGAAACTCCCCCCAGGCAAGCCTTCAGCCTGCTGCGGTCGCTGCTGAGGCTGAAGCTCCACGGGCATGGGCCACGATCAAAGTGAAGAATCGCAACCCTACCTGCTCACTTTCCCCCTCTGCCGCCAACCCAGCCGGCCAGCCCGGTGATTCGGTTGAGGCTTAAGGATTTCTGCGGAACTTCGCCTGGGGGGATTCGACGGCGTCTCAGGGCCAGCGGGCCTCGGCGTAGCGGTTCCACTCCTGCTCCGCTGCCGCCAGGGCCTGATCGCTGTCCATCTGCCCCAGCATCGCCCGCTGCAGCTGGGTGTAGAGGATCGCCTGGAGCCGCTTGACGCCCGGGCTGGCCGGCACCAGCACCCGCGCCTGGCCCAGCGTTTCGGCGGAGAGCATGCGGGCCTGCCGCACCAGCTGGTCAGGCCGACCCTGGGGCCGCTCCTGCGCCAATGCCGCCTCCAGCTGGTCCAGCGCGCCCGTCGCCGAGGGCAGCACCCGTGCCTGCTCGGCGAAGGCCAGCTGGTTGGTGGCGTCCGTGAGGAACAGGGCGAAGCTGAGGGCCTCCTTCGGCAACCGGCTCTGACGCGGCACCGCCAGGTTCATCACCGCCACATTGGCCTCGCCGCCGGCACCGGTGAGTGGTGGGAACGGGGCCGTGACCGCCGCGATGCCGGGGGCGTTGGTCTGGATGCTGCGCAGGAACTCGGCGCCGCTGGCCACCTGGGCCAGCTCCCCGCTCTGGTAGAGCTCGATCGCCCGGCGGTAGCCCTGGCTCACCACCTCCCGTGGCAGCAGGCCGCGGCGGTAGAGGTCGGTCCAGAAGGCGAAGGCGCGGCGGCCCTCCGGGCTGTTGAAGGCCGCCCGCTGACGTCCGTCCAGCAGTCGCACATCCATCTGCACCAGGGATTCGAGCAACTCAGCTGAGTCGTCCGGCACCACGGTCACGAACAGGGCGTAGCGACCGGTGCGGCGTTTCACCGCCTCGGCGTAGGCAGGCACCTCCTGCCAGCGCAGGGGCGGGCGGCTGTAGCCGGCCTTGGCGAGCAGATCCCGGTTGGCCAGGGTGATCCGGGCCGTCAGATACCAGGGCACGGCGAACTGGCTGGGCGGGCCGCCGGGGCCGGGCAGCTGGCCGGCCTTCCAGACCTTGGGCAGATAGGTCTGGGCCGCATCAGGCGGCAGCAGGGGATCGAGGGGCAGCAGGCCCCCCTTGCTGGCCAGGTTGGCGGCGAAGAGCGGATTGAGGTTCACCACGTCCGGCGCGGTGCGGGCGAACACCGCCGCGAGGAGCTTGCGCTCCACCGAACTCCAGGGCAGGTCGGTCCAGCGCACTCGCACACCTGGATTCCGCTGTTCCCAGGCGGCGATCACCCCACGGATGTAGTCGTTGAAGCGGGGCGCCAGATCCAGGGTCCAGAACTGGATCTCCGGCTCGGGCGGTTGGGCGGGCCTGCAGGCGGCCAGCCCCAGGGCGGCAGCAAGGGCGAGGCTCGCTCCCAGGCTGAGGCGGCGCAGCAGCGCCCGCCGACCCCAGCGCCGGCTTGGGCGCGGCGCCGATGGAGGCATCGGCTCGGGGCGGGGTGCAGCGGGCATCTCGATCAACTCAGCTCCTCAGGGAAGAGGACTGCTGCCGCCAGAGCAGCAGCAACAGCGAACACAGCATGGGGGCCAGCAACGCGGTGATCAGGGTCTGGCTCAGCAGCGTATGCAGCCCGGCCCCCAGCAGGTCGCTCAGATGCCAGCCCGGGGTGGCGAACAGACGGGGATCGACCCCGAGGTCGGCGCCAGCCTCCACCCCGGCGGCGACCTGGGTGGGGGCAGAGTCTCCGGCCAACCCGGAAGTCCGGCCGCCACGCCAGGCCAGCAGGGCGAGCTGAAGCCAGAGGGTGAGATTCAGGGCCAGGCAGCCCAGCAGGGCCAGCAGGCCGAGATTGAAGCTGCGCTCGATCGGCCGGCCGCGGCGACCGATCCGCCCCCACCACCAGCCCAGCAACACAAGGGCAGGTATCTGGGTGAGCGGGCCGGGGTGAAGTCCATCGAGCAGCAGTGCCAGGCCCAGACCCGCCAACGCTCCGGACACCGGACCGTCCACCAGGGCCCAGGGCAACAGCCAGAGCACGGCCCAGCTCGGGGACACGCCCGCGACCTTCACCAGGCTGGGCGACGCGAGACTGAGCCAGGGCACCAGCAGAGCCGTGGCCACACACCAACGCTGTTGATGAAGACGGGCCATCAGGGCGAGCGGGTCAGCACCTGCACCCAGTCCACCGCATCCACCGGGGCGCTGAGCTGCACCACCGCCTCAGGGGCAGGCACCGCCTTGTCGTCGACCGACTGGATCACCCCCACCGTGAGGTTGGGCGGCACCAGGGTGCTGGCGGGGGACGACACCACGACATCGCCGGGGCGCACCTGAGGGTCCTTCTCGAGGAAGCGCAGCACCGGGCGGCTGGTGCCGACCCCGGTGAGCAGCCCGTGGCGCTGGGTGCGGCCCACCCAGACGCCCAGGTGGCTGTGAGGATCGGTGAGCAGGGTGACGTTGGCAGTGGTGGGGGTGACCTGGGTGATGCGGCCGATCAGCCCACCGGGCGCCAGCACCGCATCGCCGGCCTGGAGGCCCGCCAGGGAACCGCGGCCCAGCAGCAGCTGCTGCCACCAGCCCGCCGCTTCGCGGGAGATCACCGGCGCGGTGATGCGCTGCTCAGCGCTTCGCTGGAGATCCAGCAGGCCCCGCAGCCTCCTGTTGTCCTGCTCCAGCTGACCCAGCCGCGCCTGGTCATCCAGTTGCTGAGCCGAACGGAGCCACTCCTCCTGGGCCGTACCGGGCCAGAAGGGGCGGCTGAGCAGGGCATAGAGATCGTTGAGGAAGGCCCCCTTGCTGAACCGGATCGCACCGAGGGCCAGAAACAGCAGCAACCAGGGGGCGGCTTGCTGAATCAGGCGGAGCGAGGGAAGCCGGGGCCAGCGCAGGGCCGGCATCGGCATCAGACCGTGGCGCGGGCGAAGTCAGGGGTGTCGAGCACCCGCTCCAGCCGTTTGTAGTCCTCCAGAACCATACCGCAGCCATTGACCACACACAGCAGGGGCTCCTCGGCCACGTGGGTGAGGATGCCGGTCTCGTGGCTGATCAGCTCGCTGATGCCCCGCACCAGGGCACCACCGCCGGCCAGCATGATGCCGCGATCGACGATGTCGGCGGCCAGCTCAGGGGGTGTGCGCTCCAGGGTGCGCTTCACCGCCTCGACGATCACGTTGAGCGGCTCGGCCATGGCCTCGCGGATGTCGCCGGCACGCACGTTGATGGTGCGAGGCAGGCCGGAGAGCAGGTGCAGACCCCGCACATCCATGGAAGTTTCGTCGTGCTCGTCGTCGGGGAAGGCGGAGCCGATCCGGATCTTGATGTCTTCAGCGGTGCGCTCGCCCACCACCAGGTTGTGCACCTTCTTGAGGTAGGTGCCGATCGCATCGCTGAGTTCATCGCCGGCCACCCGCACCGACTCGCTCAGCACCGTGCCGCCGAGGCTCAGCACCGCCACTTCGGTGGTGCCACCGCCGATGTCCACCATCATGGTGCCGACGGGCTCGGTCACCGGCAGGCCGGCACCGATCGCGGCCGCCACGGGCTCGTCAATCAGGTGCACTTCCCGGGCACCGGCCAGGCCGGCTTCGCGCACGGCACGGCGCTCCACACCGGTGACGCCACTGGGGATGCCGATCACCAGACGGGGCGCCACGATGCCGCGGCCTTCATTGCCCTTCTGGATGAAGGTCTTGATCATCTGCTCGGCGGCGTCGAAGTCCGCAATCACGCCATCCCGCAGGGGCCTGACGGCACGGATGTTGCCAGGGGTGCGACCCAGCATCAACTTGGCTTCGTTTCCCACGGCCAGGGGCACGTTGCGCTCCAGATCAAGCGCCACCACGGAGGGTTCCTGCAGCACGATGCCCTTGCCGGACACGTACATGAGGGTGTTGGCCGTTCCCAGATCGATGCCGATATCGCGGGAGAACTGGAAACGTCGGAAAAACACGGGCGGGGTCAGGGGCGTCAAAAAATCATAGGTGGGCCGTTTGATGGCCCCCAGCGGGAACCCGCCATGGTCCGATGAGACGGGGGTGGCACTGAACGGAAGCGGAGGCCCCGGAGCCTGACCGAGGGGTGCCGCATCATTGACCCAACACGATCCAGCAGGAGCAGCGCCATGAGCGTCAATTCCATCACCCTCGTCGGCCGGGCAGGCCGCGATCCCGAAGTGCGCTACTTCGAATCCGGCACCGTCGTCGCCAACCTCACCCTGGCGGTGAACCGCCGCAGCCGCGACGATGAACCCGACTGGTTCAACCTCGAGATCTGGGGTAAGCAGGCCCAGGTGGCGGCCGATTACGTCCGCAAGGGATCCCTGCTCGGCATCATCGGCAGCTTCAAGCTCGACCGCTGGACTGACAAGGCCACCGGCGAAGAGCGGAGCAAGCCGGTGGTGCGCGTCGACCGGCTCGAGCTGCTCGGCTCCAAGCGCGATGCCGAGGCCGGTGGCTTCAGTGGCGGCGGCAACTATGGCGGCGGTGCTCCCAGTGAGGAGGAAGTGCCCTTCTGAACTGAGCTCGAGCGGGGGAGACGATCGTCTCCCCCTGGCCGCCACAGGCCAGTGCTCAGTAGCGGTAGTGCTCGAGCTTGTAGGGGCCTTCCACCGGCACGTTGATGTAGGCGGCCTGCTCGGCGGTGAGCTCGGTGAGCTTGGCGCCGATCTTCTCGAGGTGGAGGCGAGCCACCATCTCATCGAGATGCTTGGGCAGCACATAGACTTCCTTGCCGTACTGCTCACCCTTGGTGAACAGCTCGATCTGGGCCAGCACCTGGTTGGTGAAGGAGTTACTCATCACGAAGCTGGGGTGGCCGGTGGCGCAGCCCAGATTCACCAGACGGCCCTCGGCCAGCAGGATGATCCTGTTGCCGCTGGGCAGCACGATGTGATCCACCTGGGGCTTGATGTTGTCCCAGGGGTACTGCTTCAGCGAGGCGACATCGATCTCGTTGTCGAAATGGCCGATGTTGCACACGATCGCCTGATCCTTCATCTGAATCAGGTGCTCGTGCCGGATCACCTGGAAGTTGCCGGTGGCCGTCACGAAGATGTCCACATCGCGCACCACGTCGTTGAGCCGCACGACGCGGTAGCCCTCCATCGCCGCCTGCAGGGCGCAGATCGGGTCGATCTCGGCGATCATCACCGTGGCACCGAGGCCCCGCAGCGACTGGGCCGAACCCTTGCCCACATCGCCGTAGCCGAGCACCAGGGCCACCTTGCCGGCCACCATCACATCGGTGGCGCGCTTGATGGAATCCACCAGCGACTCGCGGCAGCCGTAGAGGTTGTCGAACTTGCTCTTGGTGACCGAATCGTTGACGTTGATCGCCGGGAAGGGCAGCTCACCGCTCTTCTGCATCTGGTAGAGGCGGGCCACACCGGTGGTGGTCTCCTCGGTCACGCCCTGGATGTTGGCGTAGATGCGGGAGTAGAAGCCGGGCTGGGCGGCCAGCTTCTGGCGGATGCTGTTGAAGAGGGCCGTCTCCTCTTCGTTGGAAGGGTGATCGAGAACAGAGGGATCCTGTTCGGCCTTGGTGCCGAGCACCACCAGACCGGTGGCGTCACCACCGTCATCGAGGATCATGTTGGGGGTGCCGCCATCGCCCCACTCGAGGATGCGGTGGGTGAAGGCCCAGTACTCATCGAGGGTCTCGCCCTTGTAGGCGAACACCGGCACACCGGAGGCCGCAATGGCGGCGGCGGCGTGATCCTGGGTGGAGAAGATGTTGCAGCTGGCCCAGCGCACCTCGGCGCCAAGGGCCACCAGGGTTTCGATCAGAACGGCCGTCTGGATCGTCATGTGCAGGGATCCCGCGATGCGGGCACCCGCCAGGGGCTGCTCGGCGCCGAACCTGGCGCGCAGAGCCATCAGGCCCGGCATCTCGGTTTCGGCGATCGCGATCTCCTTGCGACCGAAATCGGCCAGGCCGATATCGGCGATCACGTAGGTCGACGTGGACTGCAGCACAGCTGCCGTGGGCGTTGCCACCATGGGTTGTTCTCCTGAAAACAGCTCACTCCCGGCTGGGAGGGCGTGGGTTGGAAATATCTGCGGAGACGCCGAGGCTTCGGGCTCGCGAAGACGCGAATCTACAGGGGTCCTCAAGGCTCTCGAGAGCCCAGGCCCCCTGCCATGCCCGACCCGGTTCTGCTGCGTGATCTGGCCGCCACCCGTGCCCTCGGCCGCGCCCTGGTCCGGCAGCTGGCTGCCCCCGCACCGATCCTGCTGCTGCAGGGGGAGCTGGGGGCCGGCAAGACCTCCCTGGTGCAGGGCCTGGCCGAAGGGCTCGGCATCAGCGAGCCGATCACCAGCCCCAGCTTCGCCCTGGCGCAGCACTACGCCGGCCAGGGGGAAGCCGGTGCCACGGCCCTGGTGCATCTGGATCTCTACCGGCTGGAGCCGCCGGCGGCGGCCGATGAACTGTTTGCCCAGGAGGAGGAGGAGGCCCGCTCCCTGGGGGCCCTGCTGGCGGTGGAATGGCCGGAACGGCTCAGCCAGCTGCCGGCCGAGGCCTGGCGGCTGCAGCTGGAACTGGCTGATCCAGCCGATCCCGAGCAGGGGCGGATCGCCCGGCTGATCGCGCCTTAGGCCCACGCCTCCAGAAAGCGCTGCACCGCCTCGGTTGAGGGCTGCGGGTCGATCGCACCGGCGCCGCCGCACACCAGCGCGCCACAGGCGCTGGCAAAGCGCATCGCTGCCGTGAGGGTGTCAGCCGAGGGGCTGTCGAGCAGGTCGGGCTGAAGGCAGAGGCCATGGAGCAGCCCCGCCAGGAACGCGTCACCGGCCCCGGTGCTGTCCACCACCGCCACCCCGTAGGGGGCGAGGCTGCCGGAGACGCCAGCGCAGTGCCAGCGCAGCGGGGCGCCGCCATCGGTGACCACCACCGCCGGGGCCTGGGGCAAGGACGCGGCGATCGCCGCCGGATCGCGGGTCCCGAACAGCCCCTCGGCTTCCTCTGCCGCCAGCTTGAGCAGATCGGCCCGGGCCAGCAGCGGCCGGATCCGCTCCAAGGCACGGGGAGACGGAGGGTCGTCCGCCGCCGCACCCCAGAAGGTGGGCCGCCAGTTCACATCCAGGGCGACCCGCAGGCCGCGGGCCTCCGCCCGCGCCAGGGCGCACCCCAGGGCAGCGGCCGCCAAGGGGCTGGCCAGGGGGATGGTGCCGATCAGCAACCAGGCCGGGCCCGCTGCCGAGCCAGGCTCCACCAGCTGATCCAGGGCCAGCTCGAGCTCGGCCGCCGCGATCGCCTGATCAGCGAAACCCTCGCCCCGATCCCCGGCGAAACCGCCGAAACTGCGTTCACCGGAGAGATCGCGACGCACCAGCACGATGCGGCTGGGCCGCTGCGGATCCCACTGCAGCGCCGCCCGATTCACGCCCCGTTCGGCCAGCAGACTCGCGAAGGCCTCACCGATCTGATCACGGCCCAGCCGGCCCAGAAACGCCACCGGCGTGCCCAGCCGGGCCAGGGCACAGGCCACATTGGCCGGTGCCCCGCCGAGCCGGTCATCACAGTCTGGATCGGTGGCGGGGTCCCCACCCGGCGGCCCCAGCCGATCCACCAGGGCCTCCCCGAAACAGAGCACCTGGGGCAGGGAATCCATCGATCAACGGCACGGCGATCCCTTCAGCGTGCTCCTCCAGCGCGGATCCGTCAGGCGGCGACCAAGCCCAACCGTTCCAGCAGTGCCGCAATGATGCGGGCATTGGCCGCGGGAAAGGGGTAGTCCTTCAGCTCGGCCGGCTGCACCCAGCGCACCTGCTGGGAGGCCAGCGGCTGCGGCTCGCCCCTCAGCCAGCGGCAGAGATGCACCACGAAGCGCAGCCGCTTGTGGCTGTAGGCGTGCTCGAGGGTGATCAGCTCCTCGCCCACCTCCACCGTGATCGCCAGTTCCTCGATCAGTTCGCGGGCAATGGTGGAGGCGATCGCCTCCCCAGGCTCCTGCTTGCCGCCGGGGAATTCCCACAGCCCCCCCAGCAGGCCCTCGTTAAGCCGCTGATCGATCAGCACCCGGCCGGCGGGGTCGAGCACCACCCCCACGCCGATCACCTGGAACGGCAGGGGTCTGGCGGCATCCTTCACGGGGTAGCGGGCGGGGTCGCCGGCAGCGTAGGCAGCGCAGTTCCCCTGCCAGGGACAGACGCCGCAGCTCGGTTGACGGGGCGTACAGACGGTGGCGCCGAGATCCATCAGAGCCTGGTTGAACGCCCGGGGCCGCCGCGGATCGAGCAGGGCCTCACTGAGCCGCCAGAACCCGGCCAGCTGCCGCGCCGGTGGCCGCGGACTGGCCAGCAGTCGCGCCAGCACCCGCTTGACATTGCCATCAAGGATCGCGAAGGGCTGATCAAAAGCCGACGACAGGATGCTGCCGGCGGTGCTGCGGCCGATCCCCGGCAGCGCCAACCAGCCCTCGAGCGTGCGGGGGAAGGGGTCGGGCTGAAGCCCGTCACCGCCTTCGTCACGACCAGTACCGCTGCCGCCGCCACCGCCACCGCCACCGCCATCGGCGTCAGCGGCCAGCAGCTGCCGTGCGCCCTGGTGCAACCGGCGGGCGCGGGAGTAGTAGCCGAGCCCCTGCCAGAGCAGCAGCACGTCGTGCTCCTCGGCGGCGGCCAGGGCCTCCAGGGTGGGGAACGCCGCCATCCAGCGGTGCCAGTAGGGCAGCACGACGCGCAGCTGCGTCTGCTGCAGCATCACCTCGGCCACCCAGGCGCGCAGGGCACAACCCTCCTCGCCATCGGCCAGCGGCAGGCCCTCGGAGCTGAGCTTCCAGGGCATGGCATGGCGGCCGTGGATCTCCCACCAGGCCAGCAGGGAGCGGCGCAGCTCAACGGCATCGACCTCCACCCACACCGGAGCGCTGGAGGCGTCAGCCGAAACCACCGGGCCGGGGTCGGGCGATCGAGAGCGACACATTCGCTGGCGGCGCCTGGTCAGCCCTGCCTGGCGGAGCGACAGCCAATCCGGCGGCAGCAGGCTGATTCACCGGCCGGGGCACCGCTGCCACGTTGAAAGCCATGGACCAGCGCTCCCCCTCGCCGCGGAAAGGGGCGACCGAATGGGGCTGCCAGGCGGGAAACACATAGAACTCGCCGGGTACAGGCAGCACGTAGTGGGCCATGCCGGTGCGGAAGCTCTGGATGTGCCACTCCTCCGGACCGTGGAAGCAGAGCTGACCGTCGAAGCGGTCGCCGGTGATCTGGGGAGGAACCTTCAGGAAGAGCACCCCCGAGAAGCTGCCCCCGTGGGTGTGGGTGGGGTTGTAGTCGCCGGCACGCTGCACGTTCAGCCACACGTCGATCATCTGCAGCCCGTAACGCCCAGGGATCCAGGGCCCGCGGCCCTGGGGTGGCTGCTGCTCCATCACATGGCTGATCCAGCGGTCGCAGGCAGGCAGGATCACATCGGCGCAGAGCCCAGCCACAGCCGGGAAGTGGGGACCCAGCTCGCGCTGCAGGGCCAGCTGACCGGCCAGCTTCACCGAGGCATCGGTGGTGCCGCGCGGATCGGCCAGCACCTGCTCAGCCAACTGCAGCAGGCCGGTGAGCTGGGCATCGGCCAGGTGGCCCTTGAGCAGATAGCGGGGGAAGAGGCTCTGCACCTCCATCG
Source organism: Synechococcus sp. CCY9202 (assembly GCF_034931685.1). Taxonomy (NCBI): domain Bacteria; kingdom Bacillati; phylum Cyanobacteriota; class Cyanophyceae; order Synechococcales; family Synechococcaceae; genus Synechococcus; species Synechococcus sp. CCY9202. Next base: position 17,781 of record NZ_JAYGID010000009.1, on the reverse strand, counting down.
ACAGGTCGTTGGCCACCCGGCCCTGGTCAGCTGAACGGACCCTAACGGCCATGCCCCTGGCCTCCGGCCCGCTGGCGGTGGCGCCGACCCTTGTCAGCGTCGTCGGTGGATCGGCAGCGCAGCAACTGCCAGCCGCCGGCTGCGTCGACAGGCCGGCAGGCCCAGGCGGGCGAAGCGGTGCCGTCCTGGCTGAGCACCCAGGCGCCACCGCCGGGCCCGGCCGCCTGCAGATCCCGGGCCTTCGCCAGGCGGCGGACCGGCAGGCCCGCGTACCAGTTGAGGCTTGGTCGCGCATCCTGGCGCCACATCCCGGCGGCCTCAACCTGATGGCTCTGCAACAGCGCCGCCACCGGCCGTACCGGCCAGGTTTCATTCAGTTCCCATAACCAGAACGGGCTGCAGAACAGGGCCAGCAGGGCCAGCACAGACCCGGCCCCGACCACGGCGACACCCCGGCTGCGGCCCCCAGGAGCACGGGCCCGCAGCAGCAGAGCGCCACCCAGGCTCCAGCCCCCACCCATGGCCAGCAGAATCATCCGCTGGGGCGCCAGCGCTTCCGCCGAAGGCCAGCCTGGTGGCAGCAGGGCCGGGGGGATGGCCGAGGCCAGGGCCAGCAGCAGGCCGGCAATCCCCAGCACCATCCAGAACAGGGGGATGCGGAGCACCACGCTGCGCAGCGGCGGCGCCACGGGCTGACTGGCCGGATCGATCAACCAGGCCAGCAGCGGCCCGCAGACCAGGGCGAAGGGCAGCCAGAGGGGATGGCTGTACCAGGGCAGCTGGGTGCGCAGGGGCAGCACGGTGGCCGCCATTCCCAGCTGCAGCACCAGCAACCAGCGGCCGGCGGCGCGGTGTCGCTCGCGCCAGGCCAGCCCCATGGCGAAGGGCCAGAGCGGCAACCAGGGCCAGCCGCCCTCGAGCACCTCGGTCAGGGGAACACGCCAGCCCAGATCGCTGCCTTCACCGGCCGAGAGCAGCACCCGCCCTGCCCCGTCGCCGAACCACATCCAGGCGGCGACGCTGCCCTGGGCCACGGTATGCCAGAGATGCCAGCCCAGCCCAGGCAGCAGCCCCAGCAGCAGGCCGGCGCCGAGCCGCCGCCAGCGGCGCCAGTCCATCGCCCCATCGCAGGCCAGGGCCAGGAGACCCACCGCCAGCACCGGCAGCAGCAGCGGCGCCTTGAGCAGCAGCTGGGCGCTGCCGGCCAGGCCGGTGATGGCGCTCCAGCGCCAGAGCTGCTGCTGCGGCGCCCGCACCTTCAGCAGACTCCACCACAGCAGCGCCGTGGCCGAGAGCTGGCTGCCATCAAGCATGGCGAGGCGGCCATGGCGCGCCACCGGCAACAGGCACAGCAGGATCAGGGCCGTGGCCAGGGCGGTGCGGCGCTGGCCCGGCCGCAACTCCCACTGGATCAGGCCCGCCAGGGGCACCACCAGGGTGGACAGCAGGGCCGGTACCAGCCGCACCACCCATTCGGGGGGCAGACCGGAGACCGCAGCCTGGCCAGGCAACAGGCGCCAGAGCTGCACCGCCTGGGCGATCAGCAGATGCAGCCCCGGGGCCTTGTTGGCATAGGGCTCGCCCCAGTAGGTGGGCAACAGATCGCCGTAGCGGGGGGCCTGGCTCAGCTCCAGGGCCACCCGGGCCACGATGCCCTCGTCCCAGTCGCGCAAGGGCAGGTTGCCCAGGCCCACCAGGGCCAGCAGCACCGCCACACCCCAGAGCAGCAGCAGGCCATGGCAGAGGCGGATCCGGCCACCATCACCGCCGCGAACACCACCCAGGCCCCCAGCGTCACGGCCGGCAGCAGCAGCAAAGCCCTCGAACACGCTCATGGCTTCTGGCCAGGGGGTGCGTCGGCCGATTGAGCCTTGCCTGGGGGGGCCTTGAGAGCCTGATCAATGCGGGCATAGGCCTGCGGCAGCGTGCGGCGGGCCGAGCCGATCGCCGTGAGATCGCCACCCACTACAGCCGCCAGGTCTGCGAGGCCCTGCAGCACCGGCTCCTGGCCGTGGCGGGAATGGGTGCGGGCCACCTGGCCCGCCGGCCAGGGCTTCCAGTTGATCAGCAACACGGCACTGCGGTAGGCGGCGGGCCAGGGGTTGTCCGGCAGCAGCCGCGCCAGCCGCGCCAGCCACTGCTCCGCCTGCTGCGGCCGCTCCTGCAGGATCGCGAGCAGGGTGAGGCTCCAGAGGGCCTCGATGTCGTTGGGATCGCGGCCAAGGCGCTGGCGGGCCCAGTCTTCGACCCGGCGCTGGTAGAGGAAATGGGCATCGAGCTGGTGCTGGGGCCCGATCGCGTCGAACACCTGCGCCAGCCCCTGCGGGCCATCGGCGAGTCCCGACGCCATCGCGATGAAGCTGCGATCGAAGGGCGGCACCGGCGGTGCGCTGGGGGTTCGGCGCCACAGCTCAACCTGGCGCCCCTTGCTCCAGGGCCACTGGGCCACCCGCTCGAAGCGACCGTCCTGACGCACCTGCCTGCTGAGCTGACGCACCACGCCGCGGCGGTGACCCTGATCGCCCGTGGCCAGCAGCAGCCACTCGGCCCGCTGCAGCACCAGCGCATGGTCGGCGGGGTTGCGGCCGAGGCTGCGGGCCAGCACCTGGCCTCCCTGCAGACGGCCGTAGAAGGTGGCGGTGTGGTCGTTGAGATCGCTCACGCCCGGCAGCACCAGCAGGGTGAGCGGCTGCCCCGGCTGGATCCGGTTGAGCGTGGCCATCACCTGCGGCAACGGCGACACCTGGCGCCGGGCGATCGCGTCTGCCCGCGGCTGAGCAACGGCGGCGGCGGTGGAGCCGAGGCCGGCGACCAGAGCCGCGGCCGCCAGCCGCGGGCCGCCCCGCTGTCTCAGGGCCAGGCCGAAGCCCCACCAGCCACGGGCCAGCAGCAGGGCCAGCAGCGGCAGCAGTGGCGCGATGTAGCGGGGATCCTTGTTGGGGCTGAGGGTGATCAGCACCCAGCCAGACAGGCTGCAGCCGATCAGCCAGGGCCATCCCGTCGGCAGTTGGAGCACGGGTCGCCGCAGAGCCTGAAGGGGGGCCCAACGGCGCTGGGGATCGCGCAGCACCGGCAGCAGGCCGATCAGCCCACCGATCAGGGCGATGGCCAGCACGGGCAGTCCCAGCTGCTGGGGCCAGAGCCGCGGATACCAGAGCAGGCTTGTCAGGCTGAAGACGGCCGGATCCCCCTCCGCCGCCGCCGACTCGATCACGGCCCGGTTGGTGCCACCGATCGTGGTGATCCAGTTGTGGTGCAGCCAGGGGAGACAGACCGCCAGCACCACCGCCAGCGCCGCCAGCGCCTGGAGCCGCCGTCCGGGCTGGCCCAGTCCGCGCAACGCCGCCCAGCAGCAGGGCCCGAGCAGCACCAGCAGGGCGCTCTGCTTGACCAGCACTGCCGCGGCCACCGCCAAGGCCGCCAGCAGGCTCTGGCGCCACAGCCCCCCCTGGGGCGCCTGCCAGCGACCCAGCAGCCACAGCGCCAAAGTCGTGGTGGCGGCCAGGGACAGATCGAGGGTGAAGACCAGGCGCAACTCAGCCAGGCCGGGCAGCAGGGCGGTGAGGGCCGCGGCCAGCAACCCGAAGCCGGGCGACACCAGCTGCCGCCCCCAGCAGGCCACCACCACCAGCAACAGGCCGTGCCACACCGCCAGGCCGCCGACCGCCTGATCCGGCCGATCCCCCACCAGGGCCATGACGCTGCCGTTCACCAGGGAGGCCAGGGGTGGAATCTTGGGGGAGAGATCCAGTAGCCCATCCCAGCCCGGCCAGCCACCGCCAGGCAACAACCCGAGGGCCCGGCCGTGGTCCACTGCGCTGTTGAGGTAGTCGGCCTCGTCCCAGTCGGGGATGGAATGATCGGCCGCGAGCCAGCTGCGATCCCACAGGGTGGCCAACAGCCAGATCGCCAGAAGGGTGAGCCACCAGAACCAGGCCCTGCGGTGCAGCGGCGGCCGGGGGGTGGAGACGGAGGAAGCCAGAACCAAGCGTCCGTGGTCGCCTCACTCTGGCTTCAAGCCTCCCCCAGCGACACCGCCCACTCCGCCACGCTGCACTGGCGGCCGTAGCCCTGGAAACAGGCCAGGGCGGCCTCATGGCGTTCGGGTGTTTCCGCCTGGCAGGCATCGGTCAGACAGATCACCTGGTAGCCGCGATCGGCCGCGTCCTTGACGGTGTGGTCAATGCACTGATCGGTGAGCAGACCGGCCACGATCAGCTCGCGCACGCCGAGGTTGCGCAGCAGATAGTCGAGCACCGTGGAGGAGAAGGGGGAGGAGGAGCTTTTCGGCAGCACGATCTCGTCAGGATCAGGGGTGAGAGGCCTGATCACTTGTGCCTCCCTGGAACCTGGCGCAAAGCCCATGCCGCAGCGCTGGTAATCAAGGCTGCGGTCGCGGCCATCGCGGGTGAGGTTGGCGATCACCGTGTGAATCACCTCGATGCCCTGGTTCCGGGCCAGGGCCAGGGTCCGCTCCAGGCATGGCAGCGTTCTGGCCTGGAAGCGCTCCAGGAAGGCCGGTCGCCGCTCCATCAGCTCGGGACCGCAGGTGCCGTTCTGGAGATCGACCAGCAGCAGGGCCCGCTGGCCGGCCCTGAGTGCGCGGTCAGGAACCGGCGGCCTGGAGTTCAGGGGCGAGGGGGCCATCACGGGCGTTGCGGCTCCGCCCAGGCTGACGAGCGCAGGGCGGCGGCGCCATCCTGAACGTTCCAGCCCGCCCGCCCATGGCTATTCCCGGGAGCCGTCACCCGAGCCTCGCCCAGCGAGCGGAGGCCCGCGCCAGGCTCCTGCTGCCGGAGCTGCAGCAGCGCGGCCTGCGCCAGCTGGCGATCACCTTCGTGAACCACGGCGGCCTGCCCCTGGTCAAAGGGATCCCCCTGGCCCGCCTGCCCCAGGTGGCCGCCAGTGGGGTGGGTTTCTCACCGGTGTCTGATGGCTTCGGTGCCACCGGCGGCATCGATGGCCTCCAGTCCCTGGCCCGCCCGGACGGGGATCTGCGGCTGATCCCGGATCTCGACAGCCTGGTGCTGCTGGATGTCGCGTCGGGCTGGGGCTGGCTGGCCGGTGATCGCTTCGAGCAGGACGGCAGTCCTTACGCGGCTGACCAGCGCAGCTTCTGCCGCCTCCAGGGCGATGCGGCGGCAATGGCGGGCCTGACGGTGAACGCCGGCTTCGAGATCGAATGGGTGGTGGGCAGTCCCAGCGGTGTGGGCGGCTATCTCAGCCCCACCATTGGCGGCAGCCCCTATGGCGCCGACCGCCTGATCGAGGGGCTCGACTACCTCAGCGCGATCACCGCCGCTCTGGACGCCGCCGGCCTTCCCTGGCTCCAGATCCACCCGGAATACGGTGCCAGCCAGTTCGAACTGTCCCTGGCGGCTGCCGATCCGCTCCAGGCCGCCGACCAGCTGGTGTGCGCCCGGCTGATCATCCAGCGGGTGAGTCTCCGCTTCGGCTGGCGGGCCTCCTTCAGCCCGATGGTGTCATCGGAGCGGGTCGGAAACGGTGGCCATGTGCATCTCAGTCTTGAACGCGACGGAGTGCCCCTGTTCGGCGGTGGCAACGGTCCGGGAGGTCTCACCACCCCCGGCCAGGGCGCTCTGGCCGCGCTGCTGGAGCGGCTGCCAGCCTTGCTGGCGATCGCCACCCCGCTGGCGGTCTCCTACCGGCGTCTGGTGCCGGGGCGTTGGGCAGCTCCCTTCCAGATCTGGGGGGTGGAAAACCGGGAAGCGGCCCTGCGGCTGATCCCGGGCGGCCCTGAGGAAAGCAGCCACCTGGAGCTGAAGGTGGTGGATGCCGCCGCCAACCCGTATCTGCTGCTGGGCGCTCTGATGGCGGTCATGGTCCATGGCATCGACCATCCGAGCCCCCTGCCGCCGCCGGTGGTCGGCGACCCCGCCCGCCTGGGGTTGGCTGACACCGGTGAGAATCCGGCCGCACCGGCCCGGCTGCCTCGCCAGCTGAGCGAAGCCGTGGAGCACCTACGCCGTGACGACCTGCTTGCCGGTGTGATGGGAGAAGCCCTGCATCACACCGTGATCGAAAGCCGCGAGGCGGAGCTGCGCCGCAGTGCCAATCTCTCGGAAGCGGACCTGATCGCCACCACCTGCTGGTGGCCGCCGATCCAGGCCTGAGCTCAGCAGGCCACGTAGTCCTCCACCGCCTCACTGAGGCGGCGCAGCCCGGCCAGGGCATCGCGTTCGAGATTGCGGACCCGGTCGCGGCTGATGCCCAGGACCCGACCGATGCCGGTGAGGCTCATCGGCTCCTCCACATCAATGCCATAGCGCATCTTCAGCACCCGACCCTGGATCACGGGCAGGCGTTCGATCAGGGCCCGCAGATCGCCGCGCAGGCATTCGCCATCCACCAGCTCTTCGGGCAACACGCCATCACCGGCCAGCAGGTCGAGCAGTTCGGTGTCATCGCCGTCGCCCACCTTGGTTTCCAGGCTGACCGGCTGGCGGGCCCGGCAGAGCAGCTCCTTGACCTCGTCTTCCGGCAGTTCGACAAACACCGCCAGCTCGGTGACGGTGGGGGTGCGGCCCAGCTCCTGGCTGAGCTCCCGTTGCCCCTTCTTAAGCTTGTTGAGTGTCTCGGTGATGTGGATCGGCAGGCGGATCGTGCGGCTCTTTTCGGCGATCGCCCGGGTGATCCCCTGGCGGATCCACCAGTAGGCGTAGGTGGAGAACTTGTAGCCGCGGGTGGGATCGAATTTCTCCACGCCCCGCACCAGGCCGATCGTGCCCTCCTGGATCAGATCCAGCAGTTCCATGTTCCGCTTGGTGTACTTCTTCGCCACACTCACCACCAGGCGCAGGTTGGCGGCCACCATCCGCTCCTTGGCGCGGCGGCCGTTGTGCAGCCGCCGCTTCAGGACGGCCGGATCCAGACCCGCCGCCTCGGCGAGCTGCAACTGGCTGGGCTTGCTGCCGAGGTTGCCCTCCAGATCGGTTTCGAGCTCCTCAAGCGCCATCAGCTCCTGCACCTGGCGGCCGAAGGTGATCTCCTGCTCGTGGGTGAGCAGTGGCACCCGACCGATGTCACGCAGGTAAGAGCGCACCAGATCGCCATCGACCGGAGCGGGGCGAGAGGAGGGACGACCGCCGGACAGAGGCACCACCCTGGAAGTCGGGGCGTTTTCGAGCGAGAGGGCTACGGACACGGCACAGAACTTCACGTTCCTGTCAGCATAACCTGAAGAACTGTGAACTCCTCTCAGAATTCGCCGCGACGGGGGCTCCGGCTGGATCGGGGCAGCAGCCAGCTCAGCCCTGGCCCATCCAGCTCAGCAGCCAGGAGGCGGTCTGCAGGTAGATGAACACCCCGGCCACGTCGGTTGCGGTGGTGATGAAAGGGGCTGACATCAGGGCCGGATCCAGCTTCAGCCGATCGAACAGCAGCGGCAGGGCCGCACCCGCCGTCGCGGCCAGGGTGGTGATCGCCAGCAGGCTGATTCCCACGGAGAGCCCCACCAGCGGTCCCTCGCCCCGCCACCAGGCCCAGGGCACCACCACCAGCAGCATCAGCAGGCCAAGCAGGGCACCGGCCACGCCTTCACGGACAATCGTGCGCCAGGGACCCAGAGCCTGGATGCGCTGGGTACTGAGGCCGCGGATCACCACGGTGGAGCTCTGGGCCCCCACGTTGCCGCCGGTGCCGATCAGCAGGGGGATGAAGGCCGCCAGGACAACCACCTGGCTGAGCACCTTCTCCTGCATGGCGATCACTTCGGAGGTGAAGCCATTGGCCACCACCAGCACTGACAACCACACCACGCGCCGGCGGGCCACCGTGAACAGGTTGCTCTGGAAGTAGTCGTCCTCATCGCCGGCCTGCACGGCGCCGGCGGCGTAGAGGTCCCGGGTGGCCTCCTGCTGGATCACGTCGATCACATCGTCGACCGTGACGATCCCCACAAGCCTCTGTTCGCGGTCCACCACCGGCACCGCCAGAAAGTCGTAGCGCTGGATCGCCCGGGCCACCTCCTCCTGGTCGGTTTCGGTGGACACGCTCACCACGTCGCGGGTCATCACATCACCGATGCGGTCCTCGGGATCGGCCGTCACCAGATCCCGCAGCGAGAGGATCCCCGTGAGGTGCCGGGAGGCGTCGGTCACGTAGAGGCTGTAGACGGTCTCGGTGTCGCGGGCCCGGCGACGCACGATGTTGAGGGCCTGGGCGGCACTGTGGAATTCCTTGAGATCGATGAACTCGGTCGTCATCAGACGACCGGCCGTCTCAGGTTCGTAGCCCAGCAGCTGCGCGGTGACACGCCGTTCAGCCGGACTCAGCTCCACCAGCAGGCGGCGCACCACCTTGGCCGGCAGTTCGTCGAACAGCCGCACCCGATCATCGGGCGACATCTCCTCCACCAGTTCCAGCACCTCGCTGGAGCGCAGACGCTCCAGCAGGCTCTGCTGCACGCTCGGATCGAGGTACTCGTACACCTCAATCGCTTCATCCTTGGGGAGCAGGCGAAAGGCCAGGGCCTGCAGGGTCTGAGGCAGCAGGCCGATCGCCTCAGCTGCATCCACCTCCTGCACCGGCTGCAGCAGCAACTTCACGGCGTCGTAGTTGCCGGCCTCCAGCAGGCGCAGCAGCTGCTGCGACACCACATCAGCCAGTGGGGTGCCGTTGGTCGTACCCCCAGCACCAGCCAGAGGGGTGGAAGGACCGATGGCAGTTGGTGCCCCGTTGACCTCACGCATCTGGTAAAGGGGGCATGGGCCACGACAGATTGAGCTTAGATGTCAAAGCATCCACAGCAAGACCTGAAAATCGAATGAAGATGCATCGTCTTTCTACGGCTGCAGCGAGAAGATAGGGGCCGCTAAAGGGAAAGCTCTTGCATGAAAGCTTTGACGTGAGAGTTGAAGTAGGCTCCGTCCAGCATTTCTCTGCGCTCTTCGGGAAACTTGATCCGACCCTTCTTCGCCAAGGCAATAGCAGCTTCGAGTTGCTCTCCGTAGCCAGATTTCGATGGTTTGAGTACAAGGCCAGCGCCAATCTTTTCAGCGGCTCTTGCCGTGAAGATCTGCTCAAGCCCCGTTCCTATCATGAGCTGCGGAACGCCTGCATGGAGGCATCGTGCAACAGTCTGGCTGCCAGCCATATGCACGACGAGATCTGCTTGGCTGCAAACTTCATCCATCGATGCTGGGCTTTCAAGAAAAATATGGCGCTTGAGTTTGCCCTTCAAGGCATTGCTGGCATCACGTGTATAAATCAGCGCAGGCAGGCCGATCGCTTCCATATCCTCAAGAAATGTCTCCCAACCAGGAAAAATCTTCAGGTACGCAAAGACTTTGAGCCTTGCCGCTGCAGGCCAGGGAGGCAGCGCAATGCCGGGAACATCAGATGGCGGCATGCCAACATAGTCTCCTATGGATCTGGCTCCAAAATAATCAAGCTCTGGAATCGTAGTCAGAAGCTGCTTGTCCATTTGGTCGATAATATCTTTGACATTGGCGATTGCTGATCTCCCGGTCTGAATCAGCGCCTGATTGACAACATCCAAAAATGTCCTTTCAGAATCGTGTAGGCGCTTTTTGACGTCTGGAGTCCCACTGGTATTTGGCATGATGCCCACGAATGGCATATCTGTCCTGGGCATGAAGAACGGCCCTCCCACGGTCCACTTCATGCAGGAGTATTCCAGGCTCGCAAGGAGCGCTGTTGGAGAGGCATCGTAGATGACAAGATCGGGATTGACCAAATCAAGAATGGAATACCATGCCTCAAGAAAGCAGCTTAGTTTTTTGGATCTGCCATACCTCACCATCAGCGTCTCTGGCCATGAAATCGGCGTGATGGCACACCCCGGCGTTGTCTCGTATGGCGCCTGGAACACGTGGTGAGGCATCGTTTCATAGACAGCCCGAATATTGGCCAGCTCTTTGACGACAAGGCTGACCTCATGCCCTGCCTCCAGCGCCGATTGAACAAATGGTTTCAGCCGTGTGAGATGGCCCAGTCCGCCACCCATTTCCCAGACACATAGGATTTTCAAGATTTATAAGAGGCTTGTACGGCGACTCAGCATAACAACGACCCTCCATGCAAAGCGCCCCGGTGAATCCGGCCTGTACAGAGGTCTTCCGATTCAGCCTGGAAGCTTTCCAGCTCTGACAGGTTGTTGCAAACACTCCAGTTGCTGCAAGCACCCAGAAGGCATCGTCGCCACACCTCTTGATAAGGGGCGAACCAGCGATGACAAGCCAGTGCCAACCTCAGCGTCAGCAAAGTCTATCTGCGAGATGCCGGCTCCCGAAGCTGCGCTGTGTACTGAATCACAGCGGACTGCAGGTTGAGTGCACGGGCGGCAGGGCCGCAATGGCTTCATCGCTGAAGAATGAGTCAAGCCAGAGCTGGCAGTTACAGATGCGCTATCCTGCCGGAAATCATCGCAATAGCCAGCCGAATAGGATGGGGTATGCCAAGTGCGTCAATGCCAAAGTAATCTATCATCCCGCCCCCAAGAATGCAGGCTCTTCCATGCGCCAGCATCTCTTCCGGATCGACAACGGCAGACCCTATGAGCCGATGCTGATCAATGGTGTCAAGGTTGAGCTCTTCATGATCTATGGCCAGCCAACCCGTTTTGAGCCCGTAGCCGAGCTGAAAGGTTTTGAAAGAATTACTATGGTGCGTGATCCGATCTCTCGCTTTCTCTCTGCCTATGCCAACAGAGTACTGGATTCGCGCTGGCGCAATCCCAGTCACGCTCAGCGCTGCAAATCAATGGGGCTCCCAGCGAAGCCAGACCTTGAAACCTTCCTTGCAAACTTAAATGACTATCAAAGCATTCCAGAAATAGCTCACCACACAAGGACTCAGCGGTTCTTCCTAGGAAATGACCTGAGCTACTATGACAAGGTTTTTAGGGTTGAGGAACTCGCTTCAGCGATAGACTATATCAACTCAAGGGCAGGGATGACGCTGGAATTCCCGCGGCTGAAAACAGATGGGCCAAAGTTGCGTAAGCAGGATATCAGCGAGATAGCAGTGCGTCGACTCATGCATATCCTGTGTGAAGACTATGAACTCCTCGGCAGTTTGTACAGCTAACCGAGTAGCCCTTGGCTCCGAGCATTCATTGAGCAGGCCGGTCTGTGCGTTGCCTTTATGTGCCAGTCTGCGATGCCCTGGGATAGGCTTGCGTGGCCTGACGGAATCAGAAAGCATGAGTATTAACATCAGTGGGGTGAAGGTCAGAACAGCCAGTGGCTCTGAACTCGATCTTGGCGAACGCAATGGTCAGGTGCTGTTGATCGTGAACGTGGCCAGCCGCTGCGGTTTCACGCGCCAATACGCCGGTCTGCAGAAGCTACAGGATCAGTACGGGGCTCAGGGATTTGCCGTACTGGGATTCCCCTGCAATGACTTTGGCGCCCAGGAGCCCGGAACCCTGCCGGAGATCCAGCAGTTCTGCTCCACCACCTACGGCGCCAGCTTCGAGCTGTTCGACAAGGTGCACGCCACCGGCGCCAAGACCGAGCCCTTCACCACCCTCACCCAGGCCGAACCTGCCGGTGATGTGGCCTGGAACTTCGAGAAGTTCCTGATCGGCAAGGACGGCACAGTGCTGGCCCGCTTCAAGAGCAACGTGGAGCCCGATGGCGCTGAACTCACCGCCGCGATCGAGGCGGCCCTGGCGGCCTGAGTCAGGCACGCCAGAGGCGGCGGCTGGTGGCCAGCCCCAGAGCGGCGGCCGCCACGCCGCCGGCCAGGCTGCCGAGCAGCAGCAGCAGGGCGAGCTTGGGCTGGTCCGTCTGCAGCAGGCGCACCAGGTCGAGCATCCAGCTGCTGAAGGTGGTGAGGGCGCCGCAGAAGCCCACCCCCAGAGCCAGCAGCAGAGTGGTGCGCCGCGGGATCGGTCCGCTCAGCAGGCCCAGCAGGAAGGAGCCCACCAGGTTGACCAGAAAGTTGGTCCAGGCCGTCCCCCCCAGCCACGGGCCCAGCTGCAACCCGGCCTGCCAGCGCAACCAGGCTCCGGGCACGGCGCCCAGCCCCACCAGCGCCAGCTCTCGCAGGGCGAAGCGAAGCCGGCGGCGGCGCAGCAGATCGGGATCAGCCACCGATCACCAGCCCCAGGGCCACCGCTGCCAGGCCGGCCAGCAGCGAGGCGGCCGCCAGCTGCCACGCCTGCTGCTCCTGGCCGGATTGCAGCGCCTGCAGCAGTTCAACGCAGAAGCTGGAAAAGGTGCTGAGGCTTCCCAGAAATCCCACGGCCAACAGCAGAGCCAGCCGTGGCGCCGCCGGTCCGCAGCGCGCGTCCAGGGCGCTGAGCAGACCGAGCACAAAGCAGGCCACCACATTGACCCCGAAGGTTCCCCAGTGACGTCGCGGCACCAGGGGCTGGAAGTGGTTCACCAGCCGGAAACGCAGCCAGGCTCCGGGCACCGCCCCGAGGGCAACCAGCAGGGCATCTCGCATCAGCAGGCGGCTCAGGCTCGTTCACCGCAACCCAGATCTGCCAACCAGCCGCAGGCCGATCCGCTCCTGACGCGCAACCATCGCCGACCACCGAAGCCCGACCAGATCCGCAGCACGTGCAAGGGTTCACCCACGGCCACCGTTGCCAGAGCCGGCGCGCTGCGCTCAGGGGCAATGCGGAGCGTGAGCACCCCAGACGACAACAGAGGCTCATCCAGCTGACGCCGTCGCACGGCGGGCACACTGCGCTCAGCTCCTCCGGCCGGCAAACCGACAGGGGCAATCAGGGCAAAGCCCAGCAACACGGACCAGCGCCAACCCGAAGAGGCAGGGGGGTTGATGATGTCAGCGCCCATCAGATATCGAGCTGGGCAAGATCCAGCTCAGCACTGTTCTTTTCGATGAATTCACGGCGCGGGGCCACCTTGTCGCCCATCAGAGTGGTGAAGATGCGATCGGCTTCGAGAGCATCTTCAACCTCCACCCGCTTCATCGTGCGGGTGGTTGGATCCATGGTGGTCTCCCAGAGCTGCTTGGGCATCATCTCGCCGAGACCCTTGAAGCGCTGAATGGTGTAATTAGCCTTCTCACCGAAACCGTCAAGGGTCTTCTTGAGGTCGGTTTCGTTGTAACAGTAGGAATGCTTCTTGCCGCGTTCCACCTTGTAGAGCGGCGGGCAGGCGATGTAGATGTAACCGCCCTCCACCAGCGCCTTCTGATAGCGATAGAAGAAGGTGAGCAGCAGGGTGCGGATGTGGGCGCCGTCCACATCGGCGTCGGTCATGATCACAATCCGGTGGTAGCGCAGATTCTTTTCGTCGAAGTCTTCGCCTTTGATGCCAAGTCCCAGAGCCGTGATCAGGGCCTGGATCTCAGTGTTTTTGTAGATCTTGGCGTCGTCGGTCTTCTCGATGTTGAGGATCTTTCCCCGCAGCGGCAGGATCGCTTGGAAGCGGCGGTCGCGGCCCTGCTTGGCCGAGCCACCGGCAGAATCCCCCTCAACGATGTAGATCTCCGATTCGCTCGGATCGCGGGTGGAGCAGTCGGCCAGCTTGCCGGGCAAGGTGGAACTCTCCAGCACGCTCTTGCGCCGCACCAGCTCGCGGGCCCGCCGGGCCGCCTCGGCGGCATTGAAGGCCTGGATCGCCTTCTCCAGGATCAGGTCGATCACGGCAGGATGAAATTCCAGGTATTGGCTCAGCGACTCGCCCACCAGCGAGTCGACAATGCCGCGCACCTCGGTGTTGCCGAGTTTGGTCTTGGTCTGGCCCTCGAATTCGGGGTCGGGCACCTTCACCGACAACACGGCCGTGAGTCCCTCACGGATGTTCTCGCCGGCGAGGTTGGCGTCGGCATCCTTGCGTTTGCCGCGCTTCTTGGCAAAGGTGTTGAGGGTGCGGGTCAGCACCGTCTTGAGGCCCTCGATGTGGGTGCCCCCATCGACGGTGCGGATGTTGTTGGCAAAGCCGAGGATGCTGTCGGAGTAGGCATCCACGCACCACTGCAGGGCCGCCTCAACCTGAACGCCTTCCTTTTCAGCGTTGACGTAAATGATGTCGGGATGGAGTGGATCCTTGCCGGCATTCATGTAGGCGACGTACTCCTTGATGCCGCCCTCGTAGAAATAGATTTCCTCATGGGCGGCATCATCTGCGTCCCGGGCTGCGGCACGCTCGTCTCGGAAGACGATGCGCACGCCGCCGTTGAGGTAGGCCAGCTCCCGCAGGCGGGCCGACAGGGTGGCGTAGTCGAAGACGATGCCGGTGGAGAAGATCTGCAGGTCGGGCAGAAAACGCACCGAGGTGCCGGTACGGCCTTCCTCGCCGGGCTCGGACCGGAGCGAACCGATCGGGTTCCCGCGCTCGAAGCGTTGGCGGTGCTCCTGGTTCTGGCGGTAGACGGTCACCTCCACCCATTCACTCAGGGCGTTCACCACCGACACACCCACGCCGTGCAGGCCGCCGGACACCTTGTAGCCGCCGGAGCCGAACTTGCCGCCGGCGTGGAGCACGGTGAGCACCGTTTCCAGGGCACTCTTGCCGGTGCGGGGATGGATGTCGGTGGGGATGCCGCGGCCGTTATCGGTCACCGCACAGGAGCCATCCTCGTGCAGCACCACCAGAATCTCGGTGCAGTGCCCTGCCAGGGCCTCATCGACTGAGTTATCCACCACCTCATACACAAGGTGGTGCAGGCCCCGCGGACCGGTGGTACCGATGTACATGCCGGGTCGCTTGCGCACCGGCTCCAGGCCTTCCAGCACCTGGATCTGCTCGGCGCCGTAGGCGGCCTGGACTTTGGTGGCGTCGCTCATGCGGTTGGGTGTCCCCAGGGAGTGGGCACAGGACGGCGAGATCCCGGGGCAGAAAGGCGCGGAAGCCCTGCTCAGGCCTTGCCGCGGCGGGCAATCTATCACCGGCTTCCTGCAGGCGCTCTCAGCCGCTTCTGCGGCCCCGTTTGAACCAGGGATGCAGAGTGCCCCTGGTTGCCCCCTTTCCGCCGTGCCCCTCGCGCCCGCCGGTGCCGCCACCGCCGGGGACCCACGCCCCCTGGTGATCGTGCTGCTTGGCCCCACCGCCAGCGGCAAGACGGATCTGGGGATTGAGCTGGCCGAACACTTCGATCTGGCCGTGCTGTCGGTGGATTCGCGGCAGCTCTATGCCGAGATGGACCTGGGCACCGCCAAGCCCACGCCGGAGCAGCGACGGCGGGTGCGCCATGAGCTGCTGGATCTGCGGCGCCCCGACCAGCCGATCAACCTGCAGGAGTTCCGCATCCTGGCCTCAGAAGCAATCGCCCGGGAGCACGCCCGCCGCGGCGTGGCCCTGCTGGTGGGGGGCAGCGGCCTCTATCTCCAGGCCCTCATCCAGGGGCTGGAACCACCGCGGGTGCCGCCCCAGCCGGCCCTGCGGGCCCAGCTCACCGCCCTGGGCCAGCCCACCTGCCACCAGCTGCTGAGCCAGGCCGATCCCGAGGCTGCCGCCCGCATCGCCCCGGCCGACGCGGTGCGCACCCAGCGCGCCCTGGAGGTGCTCTACGCCAGCGGCCAACCCCTCTCCAGCCAGCAGAGCCGCAACCCACCGCCCTGGCGCGTGCTGGAACTGGGCCTCAATCCGGCCGACCTGCACCAGCGCATCGCCCGCCGCACCGGCCTGCTCTACGACGCCGGCCTGGTGGCCGAAACCGAACGGCTGATCGGTCGCTACGGCAGCACGCTGCCCCTGCTGGACACGATCGGCTATGGCGAGGCGCGCAGCCTGCTGCAGGGCAGCCTGAGCGAGGCGGAGGCCCGCGCCCTCACCGAGCAACGCACCCGTCAGTTCGCCAAGCGGCAGCGCACCTGGTTCCGGCGCCAGCACCAGCCCCACTGGCTGGGGCAGGCCGACCAGGCTGGTGATCTCCCGCAACAGGCCAGACAGACGATCGCGGCCGTTCTAAGGTGAAGGCCTGCAGACCCTGGGCAGTCCCTCAGGTGTCCAAGCCAGCAAACCTTCGCCCCTCTGAATGCCTCCCCGTCCCCGTTTTGACCGCCGTGCTCCCGTCCGGGAGCTGCCCAACATCAACGACCGGATCAATTACCCCAATCTGAGGGTGGTCGATGCCGACGGCAGTCAGCTGGGGGTGATCACGCGGGAGGCGGCCCTGGCGGTGGCTGTGGATCGGGAGCTGGATCTGGTGCTGGTGAGCGAGAAGGCCGATCCTCCGGTCTGCCGGATCATGGACTACGGCAAGTTCAAGTTCGAGCAGGAAAAAAAGGCCAAGGAAGCCAAGAAGAAATCGCATCAGACCGAAGTCAAGGAGGTCAAGATGCGCTACAAGATCGATTCGCACGACTACCAGGTGCGGATCGGCCAGGCCCTGCGCTTTCTCAAGTCCGGCGACAAGGTCAAGTGCACGGTGATCTTCCGCGGCCGCGAGATCCAGCACACCGCCCTGGCGGAGCAGTTGCTGTTCCGGATGGCCAAAGACCTGGAGGAGATGGCCGAGATCCAGCAGTCTCCCAAGCGGGAAGGCCGCAACATGATCATGTTCCTGACGCCACGTAAGCAGGCCGTCGCCAAGTCCGGCGGTGGCGGAGGCAGCGCCAGCCCCAGGCCGAAGGCGGAGATCAGCAAGCCCGAAAAGACGGAAACCAGGGTGATTGAATCCAGGGTGCAAGCCACCGCCGGCTGAAGCACGGCCGTCTGCAAGACCAGCTGGTGGCGTTCGGGCCGAGGGCCCCTGACTCAGAGGGTTTCGGCGAAAAACTCCAGCAGGGCAGCCCAGCCGAGGGCTGCCGCTGTGGAGTTGTAGTCGTCGCGGGCATCGCACAGGAAACCGTGGCCGGCCTCCACCTCCAGATAGCGGTGCCGGGCTTCAGGGGGGCCATCAGCCCTGATCCGGTTGGCCGCCTCCAGGGCTGAGCGGATCGCTGCAGCATCGGCCTGTGGGATCAGGGGATCCTGGCGCCCACAGACGCAGAGCAACCGGCCAGGAATCCGGTCCACCTCCCTGAGGCTGGGGGGACCACCACCGGGGCGGCCGCTGGCCACGCCGGCACCATAGAAATCCGCTGTGGCGGCGATGGCCGGCAACGTTGCGCTCAGCAGGGCGGCATGGCCGCCGAAGCAGAAGCCCAGGCAGCCCAGGCCCACGGACCGCCCCTCAGACTCACTGAGGCCCCCGCTGGAGCCCTCGCCGAGGCCCATGGCCTCCAGCTCGAGGCCCATGGCCTCCAGCTGCCCAGTCAGCCAGGCGGCGGCCGCCGCTGCATCAGCAAGGATCTGTGCGGTGGTGGTCTGGTCCTTGTGGTGCCTCCCCTCCGCCAGGCTGGCGGCGTCGTAGGGGAGATCCAGTTCCGGCGCCGTGCGCGAGAACAGGGGCATCGCCAGGGCGGCATAGCTCTCGGCCGCCAGGCGCCCGGCCATGCCGCGCACCCAGCCATTCACGCCAAACACCTCCGGCAGCACCAGCACACCACCCCGGCAGAACCCGCCGCGGGCCGGTTCCCACCAGCAACGCAGCTCGGTGGCAGCGACGTCAGCTGAGGCGGCGACCGGGATCGTCACCCAGTCGGCAGCGGCCGGAGCCACAGAGGTCTGAGCAGCGGCGGCATCGGATGTCATGGCGGCGGATCGCTCAGCCGCCATTGTGCGGTCGCCCCGGTTGCAAAAACGGACCAGACCGGCACATGACCGTATGCCAACGGGGCAATTGTCACCGGGGGGTTTGATCCTTAGGAGTTTGCTGAAAAACGAGCCCACGAGCCAGTTTTCCACAGGCATCAGTGGATTTCCGGCTCAAAAAGTCGGATCGGCGGCTATCAGAGCCGCAAACTGCCCGATTTCGGCATCGTTGGCCTCT
>NZ_JAYGID010000008.1:0-1002 GCF_034931685.1 Synechococcus sp. CCY9202 | reverse complement strand
AGCCTCGTTCCAGGAACAGGTGCAGGCCGTCCCTTCCCTTGATCTAGCTGCTGTGGTCGAAGCAGCCAGGCCAGCCTTTGCCTCAGGCATTGCCTTCAGCGCCCAGCTGGTTGAAATCCGCGGCCGCAACAAGTTGCGGGTCACCGTGATGCACGCTGGCGGCGCTGAGGTCACCAGCGAGGAGTGGGCCGACGAGGTCGACGACTTGCTGCGGGCCGCCGGCTGGATGCTGGCCATGCTGCTGGGCATCCCTTTGGCCAAACAGGCTCGGCCTGTAGAGGTCGAGAAGAACAGGCTAGCTGAACTCGTAGACGTGGTTGCCGTTGACGATTCGGCTCAGGCCTCTCCTGCTCAGCCGCCGGAGCAGGATCCCGCTCCGGCGGCTGACCTCGATGTCGCCCTGGAGCCCCTGACGCCCAAGGAGATCGAGGCCACCCACCAGCGGATCCTCGCCCTGCCGCAGGCAGCGCGTCAGGAGCTGACCAAGGCGTTCCGTGAGCACTTTCAGGTGCCGCGCAATGCCCGCTCCATCGGTGATCGCATCACCCAGCACCAGCACGCCGCCTTCATCGATTGCTTCCTGGAAGAGTGCGAGGGGCACGGGCCTGATGGCGACAAGGAGCCGGCCGAGCCATGAGCACAAGCCATCGCCCCCGGCTGCCCCGTCGCTACGGCGAGCAGCCCCGCTCGGTGGCCGGCCGCCACTTCATCCAGACACAGGTGCGCACCGACGTCTACCTGCGGGTCCGCGAGGTGATGGAGCGCCACAACCTCTCGGCCAGCGGAGCAGTGCATCACCTGCTGCGCGAGCGCTTCAGCCTGCCGCCCCTTCCCCCGTTCGATCAACAGCCCATTCCCACCGATTCAACCCATGGCTAAGAGTTTGCTGAAAAACGAGCCCACGAGCCAGTTTTCCACAGGCATCAGTGGATTTCCGGCTCAAAAAGTCGGATCGGCGGCTATCAGAGCCGCAAACTGCCCGATTTCGGCATCGTTGGCCTC
>NZ_JAYGID010000007.1:0-2089 GCF_034931685.1 Synechococcus sp. CCY9202 | reverse complement strand
CAGGCCAACGATGCCGAAATCGGTCTGTTTGCGGATCTGATAGCCACCGATCCGACTTTTTGAGCCAGAAATCCACTGATGCCTGTGGAAAACGGGCTCGTGGGTTGGTTTTTCAGCAAACTCCTAACCGGGCGGAGCACGAGAGGGCTTCAGCCCAGGACGATGGCCGGCTGATTCCCTGCCGCCGACGAGCTGGTGGGCTGATGCCACGCGCACGGGAGCTATCCCTAGGTGCAACGCAAGAACGGGGCCCCATCAGTACGCATTCGGAGAACGCAAGCGCAGGAACGTCTTGAGCAGGATCTTGAGATCGAGCTTGAGGCTCCACTCGCGCTGGTAGCGCAGATCGGCATCGACGCGATCCGCCATGGCCGAGAGGGTGGCGGTTTCGCCCCGCCAGCCCTCCACCTGGGCGAGGCCGGTGATGCCGGGCTTGAAGCCATGGCGCTGCATGTAGCCGGGGATGAGGCGGCGGTAATGCTCGTTGTGATCCACCGCATGGGGGCGAGGACCCACCAGGCTCATCTCACCGCGCAACACATTGAACAGCTGCGGCAATTCATCCAGGCTCCAGCGGCGCAGGAAGGCACCCACGCGGGTCACACGGGGGTCATCGCGGGTGGCCTGGCGAAGACCAGGGGTGTCGCCGGCTTCCAGCACCCGCATGGTGCGGAACTTGAGAATGCGAAACCGTTTGCCGTCGAGGCCGTAGCGGTCTTGGCAGAACAGGATTGGACCGGGGCTGGAGAGGGCCACGGCCAGAGCGATGGCCAACAGCAGGGGACTGATCAACAGCAGCCCAGAGAGGGTGAGACCGAGATCAACAAGGCGCTTGAGCTGGCGATCAAAAACGGACCGTTCCCCGCCCCAGAGATCGATGCAGTGGAGGTTGCCGATCTGATCGGTGCGGAAATGCATCGAAGGCTGGGACCAGGCCGGCACATAGATCACCGGCACGCAGGTGTCGCCGAAGAAGGCAAGAAGTTGGTCAAAGGAAATGTCATCGCGGCTGATGTGGCTGAAGCAGATGCGATCCACACTGTTGCGATCCAGCCAGCGGCGCATGTCGGAGAGGCCACCAGCGCAGGGGGGCAGCAGCGCCGACACCTGATCCGGCCGCACCGGATCGGGCGTGAACCAGGCCACCAGCTTCAACCCCATCCAGGGAGAGGCCAGCAGCTGCTGCTGCAGGGTGAGGGCTGCCTGCGGTAGACCCCAGTAGGCGATGGTGCGCTGATTGCCGCCGTGACTGCGATGCCAGCGCAGCAGAGCCCGCAAACCCACATGGTTGGCCAGGAGCAGCAACCAGGCCAGACCCGCCCAGAAGGTGGTGTCGATCCGGGAGAAATTGGTCGAGACCTTGGCGAGGAAACTGAGCAGCAGCAACAGCCCCAGCACCGAAATCCAGCCAGAGGTCACCCGGCGCGCCAGGGTCCAGAGGCTGAGCTGGCGAAAGCTGCTATAGAGCCCTGAGCGCGGCAGCAGGAACGCCGTGAGCAGAACCACCCAGAGAATGGGAGGTAGAAGTGCACCCTCAAGTTGAAAGGAATGGCCTGTGCCCAGCAGCAACCAGAACAGGCCCGCGACTCCGAGTGGATCCAGGAGCCTCTGAAGGAGGGAGAGGTCTTTGCCGTGAAAACGGAGGAAACCGCCATGGGGAGAAAAAGCGGCAGCCATGGGTTCACATCCGGCCCTGGAGGGCATACAGCAACGTAGCGGCGGTTTCCCGAAACGCCAGGCGGTTGCGCTCGGGGGCGCTGAGCTGGGGCTCGGCTGCAAGGGGCTGCACCTGCAGGCCCTGGCGGGCGAAGGCGTGGGCGGCGCGGGGCAGCTGCCAGGGGTCGGTGATCAGCAGCACGGGAGCGCCGGAGTGGTGGCGGCGCAGCCAGGCGGCGGAAAGGGTGGCGTTCTCCCAGGTGGTGCGGGCGCAGGAATCACCGGCCACCAGGGCGGGGGCCACACCAGGGCCGCCTGAAAGTCCGTCCAGCTTGCCCTTGGCGCCCCTGCCGCGGCCTGGTTTGCTCGCGGGACCAGCCCCTCAGCAATGCCCCAGACCGCTGCTCCCGCTGTTGATTTCAGCGCCGATGCC
>NZ_JAYGID010000006.1:0-6342 GCF_034931685.1 Synechococcus sp. CCY9202 | reverse complement strand
CGGTGCCCTCAAGGGCCAACGCCGGCAGCGCTTGCCGGAGGAGTGAACTGCAGTCCGGAGCTGAGGCCGCAGCGCACCCCTCAGCCTTGGCGGCCGGCAGCGGAGTCTGAAGCGGAGTTGGCCGTGAGGTCTGCCGCGGCTTCAGCTCGGATCTCGGCCTTGGCCTGCCGCCATAGGCCCTCCAGCTCCTGGAGGCTCCGCCCCCGCAGATCACCGCCCAGGGCTGCCTCCACCCGGGAGAAGCGATCGAGGAAGCGGTGGTTGGTGCCGGCCAGGCCTTCCTCCGGGTCGATGCCGCACCAGCGGGCCACATTCACCAGGGTGAACAGCACGTCTCCCAGTTCTTCCTGGGCATGGGTCCGATCGCCGCTGTTGCGGGCCTCCTCCACCGCCTCCTTGAGCTCGTCGAGCTCCTCGTGCACTTTGGTCCAGACGCCGTCCAGGTCGTCCCATTCGAAGCCGGCCACGGCGGCCTTCTTCGAGATCGTCATGGCGCCGGCCAGGGCGGGGAGGCCACGCACCTTGGCGGCCAGGCGATCACTCAGGGGGCTGGCCGAGGTGGTGGCCGCTTCCTGGGCCTTGATCGCCTCCCAGGTGCGCGTCACGGCGGCGCTGTCGCCGCCTGATCCCCGGTTGCCGGCGGCAGGGTCGGCCGGTGGTTCGAACACGTGGGGGTGGCGGCGCACCAGCTTGGCGCTGATGCCCCGGGCGATCCCCGCCAGATTGAAGTGCTCCGCTTCGCTGGCGATGCGGGCGTGCAGCACCACCTGCAGCAGCAGATCCCCCAGCTCCTCCTCCAGATGCCGGTCGTCGCCGTGGCGGATGGCATCCGCCACCTCATGGGCCTCCTCGAGCACGTAGGGCACCAGGGAGGCGTGGGACTGCTCCAGATCCCAGGGGCAGCCGTGCTCCGGATCCCGCAGCCGATCCACCACCGCGATCAGCTCCGCCAGGGCGGCCAGGCTGTCGCTTGGGTCAGGGGCGGCGCCGGAGCCAGGCGGGCACGACAGGGGATCGGGGCGCATCACGAGGGGGCGGGGAGGTCCGCCCAAACCCTCTCATCTCCTACGGCGCAGGATCCGTGGCAGGCGCGGGATCGGGTCGCCGTCCTGCAGAAGATGCAGCCAGCTGCTCGCCTCCAGGCCGATCAGGGCGGTGAGCAGCAGGGGCCGTTGGTCGTGCCAGAGCCGCGCAGCGGCCTGCAGCAGGCTGGCCGGCGCTGGACTGCCGAGCGGCTGCAGCATCAGGGCCAGCAGCAGGATCCAGGCCGCCAGGTAGAGCAGCCGCCCGCCGGTGCCGATCAGGGGGCTGTGGGAGATCAGGGAACGGTGCGACAGACCCCGCCGGTAGGGCCACCACAACCAGCGCAGCAGGCCCCAGCGGCGGGTGGCATTGGAGCGGGTGTCCAGATCCGGCGACAGCCACAGCCCGCCCACGAGGAACGCCAGGCTGGCCGTTGCCACACCCATGATTCCCAGCAGCGGCCACCACAGCAACCCGAAGGGCAGGCTCAGCAGGCAGGTGGTGCGGTCGTGGTCGGTGCCGCTGGCCATGAACCGGTCGTGTTCCCGTCGGTGTGCCGGTTGCTCAGTGTGCCGGCTGTTCAGGCCTGGGGCAGTTCTTCCGGGGCGCGGCCCCGCGGCAGCACGTTGAACCGCTGGCGCACCTGCTCGAGAGGGGCGGCGAAGTGGTCCCAGGGATCGATGCCGGCCAACAGGTCCACGCTCACGTGGGAGCCGTGCTCGAGGCCCGCGAAGATCCGATCCACATCGAGCTGGCCGCGCCCGGCCGGCACAAAGGGCGAGGCGCCGATGCCGAGCTCGAATTCCGCCAGGGCGAACATCAGCAGATAGAAGGGGTCCACCTTCTCGAAACCCGCCTGGAAGCCCAGCACCGCGCCCTCCTCGGCGGGGGTGGTGCCGTAGCCCCCCAGCACGTGGCAGCAGTCGTGGTGCATCACCGGCGGTGGTGGCCCGCCGTGCTCACCGGGGAACTGGAAGCCGTTGCGGTCGATGAAGTTGGCGTAGGCCAGCCCGAAACTGCCTTCCGGGTAGCTCCGCAGCTGCCGGTAGCGCTCGGCCATGGCCCGATCCTCCTGGCCGAGCAGCACCCGGGCGCTGGCCAGGGCGGCGGATAGCCCCTCCTGGCGCCACATGGCCTTGAAGGCCTGGGGGATGAAGCCGCGCCGGGCCACATCGAGGCGCACCAGCCAGGACTGGTGCTCCATCACCTGCTGGAAGGTGCGTACCGGGCCCGGATCCACGTTCAGAGACTGGGCGGTGCGCTCCAGCAGGTCCAGCTGCTGCTGTGTGGGCGTGCCATCGAACAGGGCCACCAGGGTCATGCCCCGCAGGATGCGCTCGCGCCACTGGGGATCCGGATTCACGCCATTCACCCGGGCGGCCAGGGCTTCTGGATCGATGTCCGGCAGGGTCTCCAGTGCCAGATCGAGGTGCAGGAGGTGATCGCGAACGCCCCGGATCGCGGCCATGGCCTTGGCCGATGGTGTGCCGCGCAGGCGGGCCATGGTCATCAGGGCGGCAAGCCCGGCCTTCCCGATCGCCTGACGCTGATCGTCCGGCAGGGTGGCCTGAACGTTGATCACCATGGCGGAGTCTTCATGGGGGCCAGCCTGAGTTCACGGATCGAGGGCTCAGTGGACAAGCGCTCAATAGCAGAGATCAACATTGCCGGAGCTGTGCTGCTGCTGCTGCACGCAGGTGTCGACGCTCTCCCGATCGATCTGGTCCTCGCCGCTCGGTCCGCTGGTGAGCCAGGAGCCGACCAGGAAGAGGAGCAACAGCAGGCCGGCGAAGCCGATCACCACACTGGCCCGCCGGAAGGTGAACCAGGCCTGCTCGAGACGGACTTTCCTCTCCAGCGCACGGATGCGGGTCTTGCGCTTGGCGTCCTCTCCCTTCACATCCTCTGCCCGGCTGGCCAGAGGCCGATCCTCTCACCGGCGGCAGGCGAACCGGCAGCAGGCACAATGGAGAGACGCGCGATTAGCTCAGCGGTAGAGCGCCTGCCTTACAAGCAGGATGTCGCTGGTTCGAACCCGGCATCGCGCATCTCAATTCTTCAGTCCTGAACAGGGATTAGCCGGAATGGCCCGATCCGCTTAATGGGGCTTGATACTGCTTGAAACAGCTTCTGTGCGCACGGCTGTGCGCACATGCGCAAGGCGCAGAAGGCAGGCACTCATGGCGAGCAGCCAGGAGCCCTTCGCTCCGAAAGAGATGTTCAGGTTTCGAGGGGCAGAGCCATGGCTCGTGTCCAATGGTCCATAACGGTCCCCCTGTGGCCTTACAGGCCAGAAAGTGGCGTTTGCTTGCCAAGTTTCGCGATGCTGGACGCCTCTTTGTGCGTCACAAGACTCGAGCGGCGTCCGACCAGAGCGCTGAGCCGCCGCCGGCCTGCCGATGCTGGGCTGGGCGGCCCGCTCGGCGGGCTAGTGCGCCGACCTGATGACTGCTGCTGGTGAGAGCGATCTCCGCCGTGCAGAGGCCATTCGCCTGCTTACGCAAGAGCAGAAGCAGGCGGAGCGACTGAAGGGTCTGTAGGAAGGGGGACGCCACCCGGGGATCTGACCGGGGCAGCGAGGCCATCGAGGTAGAGCCTCCAGAACCTCTGCCGATGGGCTTCGCTGTCTCCACCAGGAAGCCAGGACGGGGGAAGCGTTCTACCCAGTCCTCAGGATCTGGAGCGGTGAGCGAGACACCCAGCAGCTCGGCCAGCTCGGAGCTGGTGAGCCAGGCGCTTAACCACCAGAAGCGGATCAGGCGATGCAGGGGGAGCCTGGGGCCTCGATGGTTCGGTCAGTTGCGACAGCTCTTGGAGCTGGAGCTCAACCTGGGCAAGATCGAGTCCAGAGACGCCAAGGACCGGGCGGCATTCGGATCCCTTCAGACAGCTAAGCGGGACTGCGTTGAGACAGATGAGGCGAGATTGAGGTTGAACCTATGCACCTACCGCATAGAGGCACTCGGTAGATCCTGCAGTCCTTCTCAGACCTCTGCACGCCTCTCCCGTCTGCGTCATGCTTTCTAGGCCTGCTCATGTTTCGGCAGCACATCGGCATGGCCCCGCCAACCATCTATGACCTCTGTTGCCCCCGCGCCGAGTTCCTCGCGCTACACAGGCTTCGATCCTGTGAAGACCGCGGCTCCTGCCGCGTCAGACTTCGAAGCCCTGGAGAACCTGCGCCGCCTGGCACTGGCTGAGCAGGTGCCAGCGCCCAAGCAGCTGGAACTGGTGCTTGCTGAGCTGGCCGAAGCACCCTGAACTGTGGAGGAACAGCCATGACCACAGCCCCCACCTACGCCATCAGCGAAACCCAGCTGCAGCAGATGGCTGCCGAGATCCGCCAGGAGATCCCGGGGGCAGAGGTGCGGCTGTTCGGCTCCCGCGCCCGGGGTGATGCAGGTTCCGACTCCGATGTGGACCTGTTGATCACCGCCAGCGACAGCTGGCTGGCTCAGCACAACCGCTTCGACACCCTGGGCAGGCTGTGGCGCAAGCTCAGTCACCACCGCATTCCCGTGGACCTGTTGCTGTATTCCCAGAGCCAGGTGGAAGAGCGGCGTCAATGGCTCAGCCATGTGATCGCTCGCGCTTATCGCGAGGGAAGGCTGCTGCATGGCCAACCCTGACGCCGAGGCCATGCTGCGGATCGCCCGCCGCGATCTGAAGGCGGCTGAGGTCCTTCAGGACACCTCCATTGCCGAAGCGAACTGGGGCTTCCAGATCCAACAGGCCGTGGAGAAAGCGCTCAAGGCATGGCTTCTCAGCCTTGGAGATGACCCGCCCTTCATCCACAACCTCACCTCCCTGTTCGGTCGGCTTGCCGATGCAGGTGAGTCTGTAGAGGGATTCCTGCCGCTGGAGGCCTTCACGGCCTTCGCTGTGCAGTTCCGCTACGACGCCGAACCCGAGTCCATGGAACTCGATCGCCAGCTCTGGCACCAACAAGCCGTGGCGCTTGTGGACCATGTGGCTGAGGTCGTTCGCTCCACGCCATGACCGGCCTGAAGGATCACGGCTGGCAGGACAGCTTCACGAGCTCCCAGGACAACCTCCTGGAGGGGTTCTACCGCCCGGTGCTGCAGGAGGCCGTGCGCTACTGGCGAATCACCGGCTACTTCTCCAGCCGCTCCCTGCTGCAGGTCCTTGATGGAGTGGAACAACTCGTGCTGGCCTCCCCCGATGGCCGCGGCCGTGGCCAGATGCGCCTGATCACAGGCTTCTTCATGAGCTCGGCCGATCTTCAGGCCCTGGCCACAGGCCTGAGCCCTTCCCACCTGCTGGAGCAACAGCTCACCAAGCAGTTCCCATTCAAGGGCGTGACCCCAGGCGACGGCAGCGTTACCGATCTGGCCGCTGAGCTGCTCGCCTGGCTGGTGCAGAAGGGGCATCTGGAGATTCGCGTTGGCCTGCCCTCGCAGGAAGGTCAGATCAGCAGTGATGGGGCGATCTTCCACGCCAAGGAAGGGGTCGTGGAAGATCGCCATGGGGATCGGCTGGCCTTCACCGGCAGCATCAATGAGACCCCGAATGGCTGGAGCACCAACTACGAAACCTTTGATGTGTTCTGCAGCTGGAGCGGTGACCAGCGCCGCGTGGATGCCAAGGAGCGCCACTTCCTGCGGCTCTGGCAGAACAAGGATCACGACGCCACCCTTTCTTACCTGGCCAGCCTCTGCCGGAGCAGTGTTGAGGCCTTCCCCGAGTTGGCCAACAGACCCTTGTTCCCCCGTGCCATGGCCGAGGCCGCCTGTCTTGGGGAAGAAGGAACGGATCTGAGCCGCCAAGGGTTTGAGCGGGCACTGGCTGGATAGGGTGGTTGCCGCCGATGGCGGCACCGATCGAGCCAGCGCTCTGGTGACCAGCGCCAAATTCAGCGAGACCGCCCAGCGCCACAACTTCGAGGCTGGCTGGCTCGTGAGGGATCCGTGGAGGGCCAGCACGGTCAGCGACCACTTCAGACGCCTGGTGGCCAATCGGTTGTTCGTAGCGCTCTAGCTGAGACCATCCCCCGATGCCCAGAGGAAATCTGCAACGGCGCCATCCGGTGTGCTGCATCCACCAGACCTTCAGAACGGACAGGCCGCACCGCCCCAGGGACTCGGTTACATCGTGATCGTCCGAGCGCTCCCACCGGTACGTTGCTACCAACCCGGCGGCCGCATCCCCAGTTCCTGCGATTCGTGATCGCCGTATGGAGCGCGTCCGCCTGGATCAACACGCCCTCCAGATCCAGTTCGCCGAGCAGCTGCCGCAGCACCGCCCGCTCGTGATTCTCGCCGGTGGCGTAGCAGGCCTGGCTGATCGCCACACCCAGAG
>NZ_JAYGID010000005.1:0-11104 GCF_034931685.1 Synechococcus sp. CCY9202 | reverse complement strand
GGATCCGCTCCTCGATCGAGACGTAGGAGAACAAGGAGCCGCTGCGCTCCTGCTGACCTCGCATCAAACCTGGGGCAGTTGACTCATTCTCGCAGAGGAAGCGGGGTTTTTCAGCAAACTCTTAAGCTCATGGAAGCCCTGCGGTTCAGGGTCCACGACGTGGACTTCGAGGCCCGGCACGTGCCCGTTCGCAGCGGCAAAGGGGACAAGGACCGGATCACCGTGCTTCCAACCAGCCTCGCGGAGCCATTGCAGGCCTGGAAGCAGGTTGGGGGAGAGTCATGCTGACAATGGCACTGGGAAGGAAATACCCGAACGCGGCTTTGGAATGGGGGTGGCAATGGGTCTTTCCACAGGCCCACCGCTGGCGTGACGCAAAGACGCGAATGGAAGGCCGGCACCACCGGTGGCCGTCCTCGTCCAGGGAGACAGCTGCCACGATTGGCACCTTGTTTTCCGATCCTCGACCTGCCTTGCCACCATTGCGTTCTCCGCCGAGGTAAGCATCATCGAGCTGCACTTTTCCATGTAGGACGCATACTTCCTCCTGCTCGCTCATCGCTTGGATGATTTTATTGTGCATCAACCACGCCGTGCGGTAGTTCACCCCGAGTTGCCGCATCAGAGCCAGGGAGGACGTACTGCTCTTTGCCTGGCCAATCAGGTAAAAGGCGAGGAACCAGATCGTGAGGGGCAACTTCGTGGCTTCCATGACTGTTCCAGCAGTGAGCGTTGTCTGATGGCGGCACTGTCGACACTGATACCGCTTGTGGCGGCGTCCATAGACCAGGCCATGCTCCTGCTGTCCACATCGAGGACATCGGAATCCCTCCGGCCAGCGAGCTGTCTCAAGGGCAGCCTCGCATTTCTCCTCGGTGCCGTAGAGATCCATGAACTGGGGCACGGACATTCCAGGCTGGAATTGGATTCGGTTCATAGCCATGGCGTCGCTCCCTGGTACGTAGGTACCACTCTAGGGCCGTCCGGGCTGGCTGCGGAGCTTGCTACCTAATCAAGAAGCCTCATGTCCGACCTATCGTAAGGGGCAAGGCAGGCAAGAAAACTGAATTCGGTGCCAAGATCTCGATTTCAGATGACAATGGATTCGTAGAAGTAGATCGAATCAGCTGGGACAACTACAATGAGGCGAATGACCTGATCGAGCGGGCCGAGCGATACAAGGAAGAGCGAGGATACTATCCGGCGCGGATTTGTGCAGATGCGATCTATATGACAGTCGCGAACAAGAAGTTCTGCGAAGATCATGGCATCCGACTCAGTGGGCGCGCACGGAAGAAGGAGACAGCAGAGGCCGAAGTCCAGTCAACAGAACAACAGGAACTGTTTAAATCTGACCTGAGAAAGCGTTCGGTGATCGAAGGCAGAATCGGCACAAGCAAGAGAAAATATGGACTCGATCGGATCATGACGAAGCTGGTCGCAACTTCAAGAACGGTGATCGGGATGGCATTCTTTGTGATGAATGCCGAGAAGATCTTGCGCTTTCTGCGCCTTTTGTTTGCATTTTTTGTATTTGTATATATTGCGATCACGTGCCTGTTCGTTCCCGAGCGTCGTGCAGCGCTTTTGGGTGCTTACTAGGCAACTTCATTGAGCCATTCCTTGATCTATTGACTAGGAACAGGCTTGTCCGAGCATCGCCCTTGATGCGTCACGACAGCTGGGAAACGAATTTCAGCAAGCCCTAGAATAGTTTTGCGGTGACATCCTTCGGCTTCCTGGGGGAGCCGGCTTCTTTAGATCAAGACCGGAAGTGCTTCGCCAAGAGTTCCAAAAGACATCGGACGTGTTTCATGAGGTCTGCAAGAAGAAAAGGAAACGAGCCCCACAGACACTTTTATGTTATATTCAATCTTCTGATTTCGCCTGAACTACACGAGAATGGAGCTCGAGCCGTACAGGAGCAGGGGAGAGTGTTAACACGCTCGCCCGGGAATCACTCCTAAGAAGTGACAAGCCACAGAGGATCGGATAACAGGCCCCTCGAGTGGACAGGCCCCCTGGATCTCCCCACTACCACTTACACTCCCTGCCTGCCACTCAGCGGCAGCGTTAGGTGTATGTCTAATCATCAGCTGAGCCTTGATCGGTTTCCACAGCACCCGGGCAAGAGCATGAAAATAGTTCACACCGGCTGCCGCTCACCGCTCAGAACACCAGCTAGAAACCAACTACAGAACAGCGAGGTGACATGACCGAACCGGATCCGTCGCACATCATGAGGATCGCTAGCGGATTCGGCGCCTCAAAGGCGCTGCTGTCCGCCGTTGGCCTCGGCCTCTACACGCGATTGGCCGCTGGGTCGATGACGCTAGCTGAGATCGTCACCGAATTCAACCTGGAGCGAAGGCCGGCCAGCGACTTTCTGGATCTTCTCGTTTCTGTAGACCTTCTTGAGCGCCGCGGCGACGGGCCGGATGCGCTCTACTGCAACACTCCCTCGACGGGCCACTTCCTGGATCGGAGCAAGCCGGAGTACATCGGTGGACTGATCGAGATCTGGGAGATGCGCGACTACCGGTACTGGGCAGATCTGAGCGAAGCCCTCCGCACCGGGAAACCTCAGAACGAGGCGAAACACGCCGGAACCCCGTTCTTTGAGGCCATGAACGCAGATCCGGAACAACTCGAAGCCTTCATGGACGCGATGAACGGCTCGTCGATCCGCAACTTCCAGGCGCTCGCTCGCGCATTCCCCTTCAACAACGTTGGGACCATCGCTGACATCGGCGGAGCGGATGCCCTCCTCAGCCGGGAGGTGGCAGCGGCTCACCCCTCCATCCACTGCATCAGCTTTGACCTACCGGCGGTGTCAAGGATTGCCAAGCGCAAGGTCGCCGCTGCCGGGCTCTCCAACCAGATCACCGTGGTTCCGGGGGACTTCTTCGAGGATCAATGGCCAAGCGCGCAGGTGATCACGATGGGCATGATCCTGCACGACTGGAACCTTGAGCGAAAAATGACACTCATCCGCAAGGCCTTCGAGGCGCTGCCAGAAAGGGGCGCGCTGATCGTGATCGAAGCGTTCATCGACGACGCCAGGCGCAGTAACACCTTTGGTCTGTTCATGTCGCTGATGATGCTGATCGAATTCGGAGACGCCTTTGACTTCACCATCGCCGAATTCAGGGACTGGTGCCGCGAAGTAGGGTTCAGCCGATTCGAAACGATTCCGCTTCAGGGCCCGTCGAGCGCAGTGGTCGCCTACAAGGATCCACGCTGAGTCTCCACGCGGCAGAGAGTGTCCTTAATCCCGGCCAGTCCAAATTGCTCCAAACCGACATTTTGGCCTCGTCGGCCGATGAGGCGTAGGGACACCAAGGCAGTGCCCACAAGGAATGATGACGCCCCTGCTGATTAACAGGCAGCCGTGGTCAACATCACTGGCAGTCACCGAAGTAAGAGCTTCGTTGCAATAGCATCAATCGCCTAACATCAAGATCCAGCGGACGTATCAGGCATGCGCGACATGCACAGAGCTATGTTACGCCGCTGAGCTTGAGCGTTAGGCCTATCAAGTGGATGCCACGGCTCAGCGGAAGGCCTCGGCTATCATTGGACTCATGAGCACCCTTGAAGAGATTGAGGCTGCAGTTCAGCAGCTGCCACCGGCCAAGCGGGCCGAGTTCCGGGCTTGGTTTCAGTCGTTTGACGAAACGGACTGGGACCAGCAGATGGAAGATGACATTACTACAGGCAACTTGGGCTGACTTGCTGATGAGGCGATTGGCGACGGTCATGCGGGTCGATGTACTGAATTATGAGGCATCGGGCCAGCCCACGCTTCTGGGCTTGCTATCACTCACTTCCTTCGGAGGTGAAACTCCAGGCTGATCGCTGCTTCGAATTACCAAAAGCAGAGCCGCGCCATCCTTCACTCCATTTCAAGAAGATCGGCAAGTTCTGGTCGGCCAGAGTTGGGCTTCGATTCAGATCTTTAGCTGTTGAAGAAAGCAGCAATGACCTGATGTGGGTCTGGATTGGTAGTCATGCAGACTACCGATTGCTTCGCTTAAAGGCCTAACCTCAAGATCCAGCGGATGGGAGGCCAACGATGCCTTTCTAATACGCAGAGCTATCACCCGCCGCTGAACTTGAGCGTTAGACGTATCCAGCAAGCCGTTTGCCAGAAACCGCGCATGGTACTGAAAGATAGTACTATGCCGGGATGAAGCGGAAGCACCAGCGCACCCTTGAGCTGATCTTCTCCCGCCCCGTAAGAGACTGCTGAAAAACCCCTTCAAGGGCCATTCAGCCCGGGAACGCCTGACTCCGAGCCCAGTGTTCACGGGCGCTGCGCCCAGAGGTCAGACTCAAGTCATGGCGACCTCGGGACTTTTTCAGCAGGCTCGTAAGCGGCGGCTTGCCGTGGAGGGACATTGAAGCCCTGTTTCAGGAGCTTGGTGGGGAAGTCAGTGAGAGGGCGGGCAGCCGAGTCGCGGTCGTTCTGTTTGGCGAAGTCAGGGTCTTCCACAGACCCCACCCATCGCCCAATACAGACAAGGGTGCTGTTGCTTCAATCCGCAAGTGGTTTGAAGAACACGGAGTGACACCATGAATCTCATGAATGTGGATGGCTACCACGCAAAAATTGAGTACGACGAGGAAACGGATCAGTTTCGTGGGAAGATTCTTGGGCTTTCTGGAGGAGCGGACTTCTATGGATCAAACCCTGATGAGCTTCGCCGACAGTTCAGAAAGTCATTGCATGTTTTCCTTGAGGTCTGCAAGGAACAAGGAATCGATCCACGTAAGCACTTTTCAGGCAAGTTCAATCTTCGCATTCCGCCTGAGCTACACGAAAAGTTGGCGATGACTGCTGAGGCGCAAGGAAAGAGTCTCAACACACTCGCTCAAGAGGCACTCCAGAGAAGTGTCACTACATAGAGGAACGGATAACAAGCCCCTCGAGTGGACAGGCCTCCATCGATTCCCTGCTTGCGGTGTAAAGTCCTTGCCTGCCACTCAGGGGCAGCATTGGACTGACCAGTAAGCGGAGACCCGTACCAGTCCGCGGTTGTGCAGCTACAGTGACATGAGGGGGTGACCTCAATGCCCAGACAGTTTGATGTAGTGGTGGAAAAGGATTCAGAAGGTTTCTTCGTGGCGACCGTTCCTGCTCTTGCCGGCTGCCATACGCAAGCCAAATCGCTGGATCAATTAATGGAGCGAATCAAGGAAGCCATTGAGCTTTGCCTTGAGGTTGCAGGGACTGACCCTGAGTCACTTAACATTGTAGGAGTACAGCGAGTTACAGCAGAAGTGTGACGAGATATTCTGCGATTTCAGCAAAGACTCTCAACGCAGTCTTGAAGAGAATTGGCCTTGAAGAAATTAAGGGCACCACGAAAAATCGGCCTTGTCGCGACCATTGGCCAATGCCGACGCCGGCCAGTACATGAGTCTCAATCGCTGCTTCCAAGGTAAATCGGTATTTTTCGTGGTGCCCTTAAGGCAAAAGGTAGCCACCCAGGGCTGATTCAAAGTGTGTCACAGGCGCCCTGGCCTGGGCTGCCAGCATGGGTTGAGGTCGGTGGAATGGCGCTCGTCCTGGGCCCGAAACCGCACTTCCCGCAACCGATCTCGACCTGATCAGTATTCTCAGGGCGATCCCTGTAGGCGAAGCCTTCTCCGCAGGAGTTGCGCGGATGCGGCGTGGGATCCGCATTCCGGCCTGGTATCTGCTGCTGGTGGCGGTGCTGGGGATCCTGAGCCGTTGCCAGCGCCTGCGGGATCTGGGACGAGCCAGCGAAAGTGCAACGGATCCGCAGGATCGTGCTCCGCAACGAACAGAACCGACTCACCGGCCCAGAACCAGACGTTCGTAGCGCTTCACCGCATCGAGATGGTCGGAGTCGGCTCGAAGGCCGATGAATCCGTCTGGTCGTACAGCCAGCAGGGTCAGCGGGCCGAGACCGAGGGCGGCGGCATCCTCGAGCCGCAGCACGACCACCGCCTCCACAAGGCTGGATGCAGCGGTATGGCTCTCCAGTTCGGCATGCAGTGCTGCGAGCAGCGCAGGGTCGGTCTGGCCATGGCCCAGCAGCAGCAGGGTGTGCCCGCACCGGTGGGTGTGCTCATGCAGGTGGCAGCCACCGGCCTCAGACTGCAACGCGATCGTGGTGCTCAACCGCTGCCCACCGGTCAGAGGGAGATCCGCTCCACAGGTGATCGCTGAGCCGGAGTACGTCAGATTCATCTCGGCTTCCGCCACAACTTCGTGGTGCCGCGCCGACGGATCGGCAAGCATGGCGGCGATCGCCCTGTCGCGTGTGGCCCGCTCCTCGCTCTCCTGCAGCCCATGGGCCTCCTCGGTGGCGTCGCCGGAGCGGGTGATCTGTTCGGCCACCGGCCGCCTCTCACTCTCGTAGCTGTCGAGCAGGGCCGCCGTGGCAGCCCCGTGATGCACCAACGCCAGTTTCCAGGCCAGGTTGGCCGCGTCATGCAGCCCGCAGTTCATGCCATGGCCTTCGGCGGGGGAACACACATGCGCGGCATCGCCCGCCAGGAACACAGCTCCAGAACGGAAGCGACTGGCCACCCTGGTGTGGCAGTGGAAGCGGCTGGGGTTCTCCACGGCCGTGAACCGCGCATCGGGCACATAGCGGCGCAGCACAGCGGTGGCCTCCGCCACCAGATCGCCCTGGTCGGAACTGGGCCTCAGGTATACCCGCCAGCGCCTGGAAGGCAGGGCGGTGAGGATCACAGGAGTGCCGTCGAGGTAGGCCACATTGGCCTCATAGGTATCGCGCCAGCCCTCAATGCTGGCATCGAACACGGCCCAGGGGCGGGCGATGGCATGGCCCTCGAAGGGGATCCCGCTGAGCTCACGGGTGGTGCTTCGCAGACCATCACAGCCCACCACCCACCGGGCCTGCAGTTGGTGCTCCCGGTCGGAGCAGGCGATCGTGGCAGTGACACCCTCGGCGTGGGATCTGAGCCCCAGCAGCCGACAGGGGCGCTGCACCATGCCGCCCTGGCGTTCCAGATAAGCGACCAGAATTGATTCCGTAATCTCCTCGGAAAGGCCCAGATTGAAGCCATAGCGGCTGCCGCAGTCCGCCAGATCCAGTTCTCCTAGTCTGCGGCCATCAGCATGGATCTGGATCTTTCGCTGACGGCAGCCAGCGGCGAGAAAGTCATCAACCAGGCCAAGCGACTCGAACAGTTCCAGCGAGAGCGGGTGGATCACCGTGGCCCGGTCCCAGTGCAGAGCTTCAGACCTCGCATCGATCAACAGCGTGGGGACCTGGCGGCGTACCAGCTCAGCGGCGAGCAGCAGACCTGTGGGGCCGGCGCCCACCACGAGAACGGAGATCTGCCGGGGGAGGGAGGGAACCAAGGCGTCAGCCTGCAGAGTCGGTTCTGACCCTGGAATGGGACCAGACGGTGCTGATCCTATGGGGATCGAGACCATCGAGACCAAGGAATTCGCCCTCTCTGCATCACACGCAGATCCTCCGGCACTCCTGTGCTGAATCCCGAGAACGTGGTGACCAAGAATCCAGGTGGTTTCCCTGGGTGTGTCACCTGTGGGGCCAATACGATGCGCTCAAGGCTCCCTACCTGCAGCGTTTCGCAGATCTGTAGACCGATGCCCATTTCTATTTCAACCAGGATCACGGCAAGGTGATGACCGGGCTTCCCGGCCCAACGGCCTTTGCCAGGCACACCCAGCTGCTCCCGATGGCGCCCCAGCACTGAACCCAACACCTGGCCGCTACGGCAGCGGCAAGGGGGCAAACACCCGCAGGCTCCCCGGCAAACACTCGAAGCAGAAGCGGTCGCCCTCAAGCATCTCGCCGTCCACCACCAGCTTCTGGGGAGTGGCCGTGGCGATGGTGATGCGGCGGGCCCGCAGGCAGAGCAGGTCACCGTGCTGGGCCGGGGTCTGCACCACCGCGGAGGCCGCCAGGCTGGCCAGGGCCTGCAGGCCCTGCAGCCGGTCCGTGGAGGTGGCGATCGTCACCTCCAGCAGGCCGTCGTCCGCAATCACCCTCCCGAAGCCCTGGGCCAACACCGAGGTGCCGGGGGCGGCGTTGGCCACGGTGATGGCGGAGGCCTGCAGGCTGATGGCCTTGCCGTCGATCTCCAGGTGGGCCTGGAAGGGCTGCTGGTTCACCAGCTGCTGGGCGCCGGCCAGCACATAGGCCAACGGCCCCAACCGGTTCTTGAGTTCGCGCGTGGCCCGGTCCACCATGCCGGCCTCGAACCCCACCCCCGCCAGCAGCACCATCGGCGTGTCGTTGCAGAGGGCCGCATCCATGCGCTGGATGTGCCCCGCCAGCACCGTGCGGCAGGCTCCGGGCAGATCGGTGGGGATGCCCAGGGCTCCAGCGAAGGCATTGGCGGTGCCACGGGGGATCACCCCCAGAGGCAGGCCACTGTCCAGCAGGGCTCCGGCCACGGCGGACACGGTGCCATCCCCGCCGCAGGCGATCATCAGGGCCGAATCCGGCCGCCGGGCCTGACGGGCCCGCAGCGGACCCAGCAGCGCCCGGGCCTGCTCAGCTGGATCGAGATCCGGCTGGGTGAAGCAGACATGCACCTGCAGCTGCGGCTCGAGGATCGAGCGGATCTGGGCCAGATCTTGGTTCGGATCGCGCTGCCCGGCCACCGGATTGAAGATCAGGGTGGCCAGGCGGCCCCGCGACAGGCCCCGCAGGGCCAGGGTGGCGCTGGCCTCGTTCAGCAGCAGCGGCACATCACGCACCTGACAGGCCCGCAGCAGCATCGGCAGCTCCGGCGGCGAACCCACGGGCGCCGCCGGATCCAGGAACGCCACCACGGCCATCACCTCCTGGGCCAGCACCGCCGCGGCCAGGCTGATGTCGCCGCCGGCCTCCAGCGTGCCGGCCATCTCCAGGCGGAGGTCGGCGGTGGAAACCTCGAGCTGCAGCGGCTCCGCCAGGTCGGCGGTGAGGCGCAGGGCAAAGGGGGCCAGCAGGGCCCGGTGCCGACGCACCCAAGCGAGCAGAGCGTCCCGGCGTGCCGGGGAGGCAAGCAGCACAAGCCCGGGCGGAACGCTCATCCCGGCGTTGCGCCAGCGGACGGCCGCACGGCCGG
This sequence comes from Synechococcus sp. CCY9202, assembly GCF_034931685.1. Classification (NCBI taxonomy): domain Bacteria; kingdom Bacillati; phylum Cyanobacteriota; class Cyanophyceae; order Synechococcales; family Synechococcaceae; genus Synechococcus; species Synechococcus sp. CCY9202. Next base: position 2,017 of record NZ_JAYGID010000005.1, on the reverse strand, counting down.
GTGATCCACCGGTTCCGTAAGCCTGGGCAACAGCTGCACCAGGTTGCAGGGCCGGGTGGCGCCATCAAGCTGGGCGGCGATCAGGCGATCCCAGGCGGTGGTCACCGCATCGAGGGAGCCCGGCAACACAAACAGCACCGTGCCGTTCGCCACCCCCGCCAGGCAGCGGCTCTGGAGGCTGCTGGTGCCGATGGTCTCGAAGGAGAGCACCCGGAACAGCTCGCCGAAGCCCTCCATCGGCTTATCGAGCAACGGCGCCACCGCCTCCGGTGTGCCGTCGCGGCCGGTGAGGCCTGTGCCGCCGCTGCTGATCACCACCTGCACCGCCGGATCGGCGATCCAGCCGCTCACCTCAGCGCGGATGCGATAGCGGTTGTCAGGCACCAGTCGGCGCGCCACCAGGCGATGGCCGGCGGCTTCAAGACGCTGACGCAGGGCCTCGCCACTGGGGTCGTCCGCCAGGGTGCGGCTGTCGGAGACCGTGAGCAGGGCAATGGCGAGGCTCACCACGATCGGGACAGGCAGGAGTTGGATCGTAGGCAGATCCTGCAGGTGGGCTGCGGAGTTGGTCGACTCCGCCGAAAGGTCTCGAAGGACGCCGACGCTGCAGGTGAGCCTCAACGGCGAGTTTCAGTACCGCGCACCATCAGGCAGCTGCCGGAACTCGTCCCACACCACGGCAGCCTCCTGCTGGAGGATCTGCTGCGGGGCGAGACGACGCTCTGGATAGGGCAAGGCAAGATCATCGCCGATGTTGGCATCATCGAAGAGATCGGCGTAATCCTGCCAACCGGCAGCGAAGTAGATCTTCGAGATCCTAGCCCAGTAGGCAGTGGCGTAGCACATCGGGCAACATTCGCAGCTTGTGTACATCACTGCTCCCGTGAGATCCACGGTCTGCAGAGTCTTGCAGGCCTGCCGAATCGCATTCACCTCGGCATGGGCGGAGGGATCATGATCCCGCATCACACTGTTGCCGGCAGCGCCGATCACCTGGCCATCCTTGACGATCACGCAGCCGAAGGGTCCGCCGGTTTTGTTCACAACTCCGGCTTCCCGCATCAGCTCGATCGCTTGGCGCATGAAATCACTGTCTACGGTTGCGGAGATCAGGTTACCAGTGCAGGCACCCGCGTAGATTCGCCTACAAACTGAAGAAGATTTCCGCCCCTGGCCTCGTCCGAAATTCTTCTTGAACAACGACAGAAGTGGATACGACTCAGCTCATGCTGGCAAGGACGAATTATCAGGACCCTCAGGCTGAGCCTTGACAGCACGACAGCGCTGTTGCAGGGCTATGAGATCCCAGGTTCAGCAGCAGAAGAACAGATCAAATCCCAAAAAGATCAAGCCACGTTCAGAAGGGCAGATCCAGCGAACGCCTCGCCGAGTCAAGGCTCGGCGGGAAGCGGTGCGGTGAAACAACCACTAATCAAACTCCTGAACAAAGAAGGGCATCTTCAGACAACTGGTGAGCGCCACACTGATCGCATTGCCGATAGAGGTGGCCAAGGCACCATGGATCTGAAGCGAGGTAAAAAGGGGATTGAACAGCTTCAGTGCCAGTCTCACGATTGGGAAAAGTTCAAGTAGAATGAGTGTCGCCGTCTTCCAGTCCGGTGGTCCCTGTCCAGAGATTGGATCGACAGGCACCCAGCCGGGAAAAGAGGTGGAAACTCGAATCAGTTCAGAAGGCGGTATCAGCAAGCAACTCCTGGCAGATGCTGGAACTTTGCCAGGCCTTGAGACTCTCTTTGGACTGAAAGGTACTCAGAATGGTCCAGACTCTTCCATCACCTCGGAGCGGGAAGATATCAGGTCGGTGCTGAGAAGCCACTCTGCCTGGGCAAGGCCTCCACCTGTCGAGCGTGCCAGGTCGCCAAGGCTTCACGTACCCGTTCAGGGGCCGTGACGTAGCAGCGCAGCATTCCACCCCTGATCGTTGATCAACGAGCGACCACAGACACCACGATCGATGACAGCCGATTCAGGGATTCGGCAACAGCGATGGCATCTC